>JANMRV010000161.1:0-7956 GCA_031388685.1 Planctomycetota bacterium | reverse complement strand
GGACTTCGTGGAGAGACTGCATCCCACACAGGTGCTGCATCGGATCACCGGGGATGCAGGGAGCGAGGAGTTGCTCGCGCCGAAGTGGGACGTGCACAAGAATCAGGTGCGCGGGAGACTCGCGGCGGAATTGAGGAAGCGCGGGAGTGAACAGGGAAGCTGGGTGGCTGCCAGTATCACGGTGCCAGGCACACCTCCAAACTGTTGCGTCGACCCAACGGCGCTGTGAGAGCAACGGCCACGTCGAGCTGAACCAGCAGCGGCGCTGTGAAACACACGGCGGCAACAGTTCAGACGTGTGCCAGGCACCACCCACGCGACGACTGTTTGAGCACGTGCCGGGCGCCATGCGCGGCCGGGCTACTCGCGCATGTAGAAGATGCGGTCGCAGCTGGGGCACTGGACCAGCGCGGTGCCGCGCAGCACGCGGACGGAGACATTCGGCGGGACGGTGATGTAGCAGGCCTGGCAGACTTTTCCGTCGAGCTCCGCCAGCGCGACACCTTCGCGCGCCAGGATCAGGCGCGAGTAAAGCTCCATCGCGTCCTGGGCCACGGAGTTGGTCGAGCGCGCCTGGCGCTTGTCGAGCAGTTTGGCGAGTTGGACATTGGCCGCGGCCATCTCCGACTCGACGTTCGCAGCGAACTCCTTCAGCAGGCGCTGAGCTTCGGCGATCTCGGCGTCCATGCGGGCCACTTCCCGGCCGATGGTCTCCGACTTCTCGACCAGACCCAACCCCTCTTCTTCGGAGGCCGAAATGTCGCGCTTCAGGTTGCGCGCCTCGATCTGGTAGGCGGCCAGCGTTGCGGCATCACCGCGCGAGGAGTTGGCTTCGTTCTCGACCTTGCGCAGGCGCTGACGCGAAATCGTGGTCAGGTCCTCGATCTCCTTCACCTGGGCATCGACCGCGCGGGCAGCGCGTGCCGATTCCTCACGGCGCGTCTTGTGGACCTCGATTTGTGCCTTGCGGCGTTCCAGCTCTTGAGGCAAGCGGCGCAATTCATCGCGCAGCTTGAAGATCTCGGTGTCGAATTCTTGAAGTGACTTGAGCGCCTTGAGGGTTTCGCGCATGGTTCGCCCGGGGGGGAGGGCGAAGAGTGTAGCGCCCAGTTTCCGGCGAACAAGCCGAGCGGCCGCGCACACAGGCGCGGCCGCTCGGGTTTCTGTGGTTTTCGCGGGGCCAAGGCCCCCAGGTCCATGGGGCCCTACATCGGACCGGCAGTTTCCTCGGCGTCGTCCGGAATCGTGACGCCGTCGAGGAAGCTCGCCAGCGCGCGGGCGCGGACGGGGTGGCGCAACTTGCGCACCGCCTTGGCCTCGATCTGGCGCACGCGTTCGCGGGTCACGCGGAAGATGCGGCCGACCTCCTCCAGGGTGTAGGTGTAACCGTCCCCGATGCCGTAGCGCAGTTTGACGATCTCGCGTTCGCGGAAGGTCAGGGTCGAGAGCACCTCGTCGATGCGCTCCTTCAGCATTTCATGCCCGGCGGCCTGCACCGGCGACTCCGCCGATTCGTCTTCGATGAAGTCGCCGAAGTAACTGTCGTCCGATTCGCCGATCGGACGGTCCAGTGAAATCGGGTGCTTCGAAATCTTGATCACGCGCTTGGCTTCGTCGACCGAAATTCCGGTCGCCTCGGCCACTTCCTCGACCGACGGCTCGCGGCCCTTGGCCTGCACGAGTTTCTTGGTCGCGTTGCGCAGCTTCGACATCGTTTCGATCATGTGCACCGGAATGCGAATCGTGCGCGCCTGATCGGCGATCGAACGCGTGATCGCCTGGCGGATCCACCACGTCGCATAGGTCGAGAATTTGTAGCCGCGGCGGTACTCGTACTTCTCGACGGCCTTCATCAGACCGGTGTTGCCTTCCTGGATCAGGTCGATGAACGACAAGCCGCGGTTGCGGTACTTCTTGGCGATCGAGACGACCAGACGCAAGTTGCCGCTGGAGAGCTGGCGCTTGGCCTCTTCGTATTCGGCGAAGTGCAAACGGATCTGGTCGAGACGACGCTTGAGCCGCTCGGCAGGCTCCATGGCCAAAAATTCCATTTCGACCAGCCGATCCTCGAGCTCCTTCAAAGGCGCGCCGGATTTCTTGGCGGTCTTCAAGGCCTGGATCTTGCGATCGACGGCGCGCATCTCGCGATAGTGGCCGTCGAGCAGGTCGAGGTACGGACGCACCTTCTTGACTTGCAGGTGGCATTCCTCGATCAGGATGACGAGTTTGCGCCGCAGGTTCTGCACGATCTCGATCTCCAGCGTGCGCTCATCCTTGCTCAGGTTCGGATCGAGCAAGAGGCGGTAGTGCTCCTTGAGCCGCGCGAGCAGCGTGCGGATCGTCACCAAGTTGACCGGCAGGCGCTTGGCCAAGAAGTTCTTGCCGAGCGTCTCGACGATCTTGGGATCGTCGTCGGGCTTCGGATTCGGGTTGACCTTGAGCGTGCGGTCGAAGGCCAATTCGCCGCGCTCGACTTCTTCGAGCGTTTTCAGCGCGCTGGTCATGCACAGGCCCGAGCCGACGCATTTCTTGCGGAAGCGCTTTCGCGTGATCTCGATCGTTTTCGCGAGGTGGATTTCCTGGTCGCGCGTGAGCAGCGGGATCTCGCCCATCTGCGTCAGGTACATGCGCACCGGGTCGTCGATCTTCTCCGGCATCACGCCGCGCGTGAACGCCGGCGATTCGCTGGCCTCTTCTTCCTCGACCACGGCTTCGGCTTCTTCGGCGACCGAGCGGTCGTCGTCGCCTTCGCCCAGCGCTCCGCCAGCCGCGGCGGCTTCCGAGTCGTCGATGATCTCGACGCCCGAGTCCTCCAACGCGACGAAGACTGCATCCATCTTGTCCGGCGGCAAGAACTGGTCGTCGAGCAAGCGGTTCATATCCGCGTAGGTCAAGAAGCCCTTCTTCTTGCCTTCGTCCACGAGCAGCTTCAGCGTTTCGTCGACTTTCTCTGAGATCTTCACGATGGCCATAGGTCCTTGCGGGAGTGTGTGTGCCGCCCGACCTGGGCGGCATGGTGATCTAGCGGTGTACCGGCGAGCTTGCGGGCTCACCACTTGTGGGATGCAGTACGGCGAACTTTTCGCGACTCAGGTCGCGATGCAGTTCGGTGAGGCGTTCCTTGTGCTCGGCGGGACTCGAGCGCGCGAGCAACGCTAGTTCGGCGATGCGTTTTGCGTGGCGCTTTTCGGAGCTGACACGCTGGAGATGGCGCCCTGCGCCGTCGAACAGCACGCTCGGGCTCTCCGCGGCGGCGGCTTCCTCGATCAGCGGCACGATCAGATCGCGCGAGGGGTGTTCGCAAAGCTGCGCCATGACGCCGTTGAGATCCGGCAGCGCGCCTTCGCGTCGAGCGACGCGCAGCAGTTCGCTCGCGAGCGACGCGACGTCGGCGTTTGGACATGCGCTGCCTTCGAGCTCGAGCAACTCGCCCAGCGCCGGCGCCAGGCTGCCGTCGAGCAACACCGCACCGACCAACTGCCGCCATGCCTGAGTCAGCATCGCATCGGCGCGCGATACAGGCTCCGTGCGCGCCGCGGGACGACTGGGGCCGCGGCTCGCGTCGGAGCCCGCATTGGAGGCGGCGTCGGCAGCCGGACTCGCGGCTTTCGTTTCGGCGCGCTGACGTTCTTGCGCGCGTTCGCGCGTGCGCGTCGGCAGCGACTGGAATTGCTCGCGCACTGCGCTGGCCGAGAGTCCTAGGTGCGCGGCCAATTCGGTCAGGCGCGCGTCGCGCTGGATCGGCTTCTGCAGGCGCGTCAAGAGTTCGAGCACGCGATCGATGGTCTGCCAGCGCTGCTGATCCTCGAGCGGATCGATCGAGGCCAGCAGAAAGCTGAACCAGTTCGCGGCGCCGGCGATTTGCTCCAAGAACGCACTCGCACCCCGCTGGACCAGCAGATCGCAGGGGTCCTTGATCACGACCGCATCCTCGTCGGCCTCGGAAGGCTTGTCGAAAACGAGCCGCACGACGTCGATTTCAATGTCCAGCCCGAGCAGGCCGCTCAGCGCGCGCCAGGTGGCTTGTTGTCCGGCGACATCGCCGTCGAAGCACAGGGTCACGCGCTTGGCGCCGCTGCGGCGGACCAGCGCCGCATGTTCTTCCGTCAGCGCCGTGCCGAGCACCGCGACCACGTTGCGCACGCCGGCCTGGTGCGCGGCCATCACATCCGTGTAGCCCTCGACCAGGATCATGTGCCCGCTGCGGCGAATCTCGGCCTGCGCGTGATCGAGGGCGAAAATCAGCCGGCCCTTGTGGAAGACTTCGGTCTCGCTCGTGTTGACGTACTTGGGCGATTGCTTGTCCGAATCATCGAGGCGTCGAGCGCCGAACCCGACCGTGCGACTGCGCTCGTCGCGGATCGGGATCATCAAACGGCCGCGGAAGAAATCGTAGGGCCGGCCTTGATCGTTGCGCCGAGCAAGCCCCGCGGCGAGCAAAGACTCGATGGGCTGTCCTTGCGCGAGCACCTTGCCGACCATGACCTCGCCGCCGGGCGCTGAATAACCCAGGCCGAAGGCCTCGATCGTGGTCGAGCTCAAACCGCGGCTCTGCAGATAACCCAAGGCTTGCGCGCCCTCGGATCGATGCAGCAAGCGCTGGTAGTACACAGACGCGCGCTCGAGCACCTCGTAGAGCGGATCGTCGGCGCCGCGCGGTTTGCGCTGCAGACCTTTCGCGAACGAAGGAATCTCGACACCCGAGCGCGCGGCGAGCACATCGAGAGCTTCGCGGAAATCCAGGTGGTCGTGTTTTTCGAGGAAACTGATCACGTCGCCGCCGATCCCGCACGCGCCATAACAACGCCAAGTCCCCTTCGCCGGATCGACCTTGAACGAAGGCGTGCCCTCGTCGTGGAACGGGCAGCACGCCGTCCACAGCCGACCGCTCTTGCGCAGACCGGGAACGCGCTCCCGAACGAGTTCTTCGATCGGAACGCGCAACTTGATCTGCTCGATGGCTTGTTTGAAGTCGTCGGGCACTGGGGAACTTCGAGACGCGCTGCGGATGGGAACCGCTGGGGATGGAAACGAATAACCGGGGCTGCCTGAGGGGACTGCCGCGAGCCCTCGAGGATTCCTCGACCGAAGCCTACCCCAGGCACGCAAAGCAGGCGTCCGCGTGCCCTGGCTGGAATCCAGGGGGAGCGGTCGACAGCGTTTTCCGTGCAAACTGGACAGGACGCGTGAAGAAAACCGAGCGAAACGCAGATCGTCAGGTCGGGCTGGAGGGTTACCTGGTCGGGCCCGGGGGGCCAATCGCAATCCAGGGAGTCGCGCCGCGCTGACAAGCAGGTCCGAACAGCGGACTTTCTAGCCCCCGCCGAGGCCCCTGCCAAGGGCGCAAAGTTCGGGCCAGCGAAATATTTTAGTTGGACCGCTTGCGTTCTTGTCGGGGCCTCGATCGCCAGCGCGGGTCGCGGCTGAGAGCCAGGAAGGTCGGGGCGGAGAGGGTCTGGGGGCGGGCGCTCGGATCGAGTCCGTGGGACCCGAGCAGTTCCAGGGCCAGTGGACGGGAGCCCAGCGCCTTGGTGAACAGCCCCCCTATCGCCTGCCGCCGATGCTGGAAGAGGCTGTCGATGAGCGCATCGAGTTCCGGGCCGTCGGCGCTCGCCGGACGATTTTCGAGCAGTTCGAGCCTCAGCAAGCTCGAATCGACCTGGGGCCGCGGCCAGAACAGCTGGGCCGGAACGCTGCGGATGATCCGGGCCGCGTAGGCGAGCTGAATCCGCACCGAAAGCGGTCCCCACTCGCCGCCGCCGGGGACGGCGGCGATGCGCTCCGCGACCTCGGTCTGCAGCAGCACCGTCGCGCTGCGCGGTGGATTCTCGAGCCTGGCGGTGACGGCCAGGATCGGCGAAGCCGCCGAGTAGGGCAGGTTGGAAACCAGGTGCCAGGCAGCGCTTTCAGGAAGCGTGGCCAGCAATTCGGCATTCAACGCATGCTTGGAGGCCAGCGCATCCCCGCAGATCCAGCGCACACGCGGGTAACTTTCCAACATGGCGCGCGCGATCTCGAGCAGGCGCGGATCGATTTCGATCGCGATCAGATCGACCCCCAGGTCGGCCAGGTGGGCAGTCAGAAAGCCTGCGCCCGGGCCGACCTCCAGCACGATGTCCCCCGCGCCAACGCGTGCGTCCCGTGCGATGGCGCGCGCCATGTTGACGTCCTGCAGCAGGTTTTGGCCCAAGCGCTTCGATGGCCGGAATCCACTCGCCTCCAGCTGCACGCGCAGCGCGACAACGCGCGCTCCGGACAGGGCAGGCCGGGCATGCCCGGCTTCCGTTCCAGGCAGCGGGACCGGGCGGCAGTCGTCCGACAGCGGTTCTTTCGGGGCGGAACTCATTCTCGCGCACCGCTCAGGATGGCCTCGAGCGAGTCCCGCGCAGCGGCCGACGTCGAGGCCCTGACAAGCTCGCCGAGCAGAGGCACCGCACTAGATCCCCAGCGCCGGCCGACGGCTCGCAGTCTGGCGCGCACTTCCGCGCTGCCCGGGAGCTCGGCGACGTGGGCCTCCAACCAGTCGCGCGCCGGCGCACAGACCCGAAAACCGACGTCTTCACGGCGCTCACCCGCCGAAAGTGACTGCGCGAAAAAGCCGCCCTCGCGCTGGATCTCGCGTTTGTAGCTCAGGTACGAACCACCGAAGGCTGTGGCGCTGTCGGCGTTGCCGGTCGCACCGGCGGCCTCGTCGGTCACCCACTCCCAGACATTTCCGAGCATGTCGTAGAGGTGCGTCGCCGTGCTGCCGCCTTCGAACGTGCCGACTCGCGTCGGCGCATAGGGCCACAGCCCAAGATCGAGCGTGTTGGCTCGGCCCTGCTGCCAGGAATCCGCCCAGGGATAGGCCAACGCACGTGGAGAAATCGCGCAGAACAACCACTCAGTACTGCTCAAGAGCCGCACACCGGCCCAGCGCGAGTAGTCGAGCGCCTCGTCGCGCGTCACGAACGTGGCGGGCAACGTGTCGTCGCTTGCCGCCCAGCGTTGGATGTGCTGCACGAGCAACGGATCGGGCGTCACGGACGCAGACTCGATGTACGCACTGAACTCCGCGCGGGTCACTTCGTACATGCCGACCAGCAAGGCCTCGTCAATCGAGATCAGCTTCGCGCCGCTGATCGCACTCGCGGAGAGTGGCGGGCGTCCCTCAGGCACGAATGCAAACTGTTCGATCAAGGCCAGCGCGCTCATCTTCGGCGTGAGCGCAGCGCCTGCGCCGCACCCGCCAAAGACAACGGGCGCCAGCAAGAGGACGACTCGAAGTCGCAACCCGCTGGCGCCCGTTTGCATGTCAGGACTTTCCGGATCGGATCGCAGACGCGATCCGCGAACTCATTTCTTCTCGGCCGTAGGGTCAGAGACAAAGATCTCGACGCGGCGATTCTTCTGACGATTCTCGGCGCTGTCGTTCGACGTGACAGGCTGACTGTCGCCGAAACCCATCACGACGAGATCGCTGACCGAGCTTCTCATGCCCTGCAGAGCGACCGCGACTTCGACCGCGCGCTCGGCGGAAAGTTGCAGGTTTCCGTGGGGAAATTTGGCCTTTGTCTCAGGCTTGGAGACCGGCACATTGTCGGTGTGCCCGCGCACGAACACTTGACCGTGCGGCTTGGTTTCAATATCGGCTGCGACCGCTTCGAGAGCATTCTTGCCGTCCGCCGTGAGCGTCGCAGAGCCCAGCGGGAACAGGATCGCTTCCTTGACCTGGTACAAGTTGCCACCTTCGACGGCGTACTTCGTCACGTCGCCGGGGTTGCTGCCGAACTCGGCCAGCTTGTTCTTGAGTTCCGACAGGCGCTTGTCGAGCGCTTCGATGTTGCTGGATGCCGACACGGGATTGGCTTCGCTGGCGGCGAGCATCTCCTTCAAGCGCGCATTTTCGATGCTGAGTTCGCCGCGCTGGCGATCAGACTCGAGGTATTGCTTCTGCCAGTGCTTGGACGACTGGAG
>JANMRV010000159.1:0-3475 GCA_031388685.1 Planctomycetota bacterium | reverse complement strand
CGCCGCCGTTCCGTCGCGTTGCCTGTCTCGCGCTCGCCCGCTATGCCTCGCTACGGCTCCATTTTCAACCGGCTGACGGGGTCGAGTCGAGAAATTCATGCTGGTTGTTACGCTGCGCTCGTGGAGAGCACCGCCGCACCGCTCGTCGTCGCGCGCTTCAACCCGCTGATTCGTCCGTATCTCGTACTCACCGTCGGACTCGTGATCGCTGTGACGTGTATCGGGATTCCATTGGCCTTGATCTGGTTTTGCGGAGTCGGGCAGTGGTGGGCGAACCACTACTTCCAGAAGCTCGAGTGTCACTTGAGCGCAAAAAATCTGCGCTATCGCAAGGGCATTCTCGTGCAGGTCGAGAAGACGATTCCGTTGGAGAACATCCAGGACGTCACTTTCATCGAAGGGCCGATCCTGCGGCACTTTCAACTGAGCACGCTCAAGTTCGAAACTGCCGGCCACAGCGCGGGACAAGCGAACGACATGCACTTGACCGGCATCATCGACGCCCATGAATTCCGCGACCGCATCCTCGCCGCGCGCGACGCACTGAAGGAAGCGCAGATGCGCCGCAGCGAGCAGCCGCAAGTCCAGCAGCCGGGCTCGGATCCAAACGAGCATTCCGAACGCCAACTGACATCTCTCCAAGGCATCGAGCGCCGGCTCGACGAGGTCATCGAACTGCTGCGCCGGCACGCGCGCTGATCCTTGGGCGATCAGTACAGCCCGGTCTCGCGCGCTTTTCGCTCGATCCATCTCGCGCGCAACTTCGGCTGCGCGGCGGCGCTGAGTTTGCCGCGAATCACGATCGAATCGACGATCAACTCGCGCTCCGTGTGCGACATGAGGAAAATCTCGCCGAAGCTCATCGAACCCGCAGGTAGATCAGGCTCCTGCGTGTGCAAATGCGCGTAGCGCACGACCTCTCCGTCATGTTCTATGTTCAGGGTGATTGCATCTCCAAGCTGGGCCGTCTGGAGATTCGAACTGGTGCGTTCCACCGTCTTGAGACCGTTTCCCTGATACAGAAAGGACTCGCCGCCCTCGGCGAAAGCGACGCAGTCGCGCTTGCCATCAGAACAAATGCCGACGACGAAATTACCGATGTCCTCGTCGGACTTCTCCGCAAATCCATGCCGAATCTGAACGACTACGCGCTGCGGAGCTTCGAACGAGGTCGTGTGGGTGAGCAGCGCTTCGCCCCGCCCAACCCAGGCGCCCGCGCGCCAACCAAAAGTGCGCAGCGACTCCGCCAGCTTCAGCGGCGCGAACGTGAAATGCGAATTGGCCTCGATGATCGGAGTCTGCACCCAGTCGTCGAGTTCGGCCGCGGAGTCGAAGTCGTACTTGATCTCGACCGTGCTGTCGTCGACCCAGGTCGTCTTGCCTGCGAACACGGGCCTGGGCTTCGTGCGGTCGTAGAGCACGCCGGCCGCGCGCGTCGCGAGCGCGCGCAGGGCTTCGATGCGCTCGAGGATCAGCGGCTGGGTCGGAAGTTCCTGCCTCACGCTGCGCAATCGATCGAGCACTGCCTGAGCCACGACTTCGTCCGCGGGCTCCGCCGAAGCGGCGAGCGCCGACAAGTGCTCCACGGCAAGGCCCAGGAGCCGTAGCTCCATGTAGATGCTGTCGGCGTCCTTGCGCAGTGCGAGCGACGCCGGGCTCTTGTCCTTGAGTTGCTTCTCCCAACGCGGATCGCCGCCGAGGATCCAGGCGTAGGCGCGCGCCCATTCCGGCGCGCCCAGCGGAGTGCCCTTCATCTGGATGGCAAGTGCTCCGGGCGCGAGCTTGCTGATCGCGAGCTGTTCCTTGCCCTGCGTCGACTCGAGCGTCAACACGCCGTCCACGTGGGCCGTGACCTTGCGCGTGAGCTGTTTGGCGTCGCGCTCGAGCTGCAGGCGCCCGCCGCTCGACACAAGCTCCGCGACCCAAGTATCGCGCGCGCTCCTCCAGGCTTCGAGACGTTCGACTTCCTGGCGCAATCCCGCCATGGCCTGATCGCCGCCGCCATTTTCGAGCGCCTTGGCGAGCCGCTTCAAGGCCGCCTCGATGTCGCCCCGCGCGGCCTCGCGCAGCGCAATCGCGCGCTCGACCTCTGCGTCCGCGCCCGGCAGCGCAAGTCGCTCCGCGATCGGCATTTCCCTCGCAGCCTTCGCCGCGGCCGAAGCGCCTTCCGCGGCTGCACCGGGTTTCGCATCCTTCTTGAACAGTGTCGCCAGACGCGCATCGTCAGGAGTGCCGCGCTTGGCTTCGCGCACGCGCGCATACATCCAGCGGAACAGCTCGCGATCCAGTTCCGAAAAATCCTGGCTTGCGAGCGCCCTGTGCAATTCGGTGGGCGAACCGGCTCCGCCCATGGCAGCGCGCAGGTACGTGTTGAAAGCTTCGTTGTGCTGCGCCGCGCCCTCGCGACGCAGGTAGGCAACCCACAGCACCGACTGGCAGTAATAGGCCGAATACCAGGGATCGTCGTCGCTGAACGGCTTGCCGCCTCCACGCGCTTCGTCGAGGGCATGTTTGCGCAGGCCGGCGTAGGAAGTCACCGCCGCGAGCGTCTCGAGCGGAAGTAGAAAGCGATTCTGCTTTTCGAGGTCCTGCGAGAGGCCGACCAGCACATTGCTCAATTGCGGATCGAGTTGTGGATTGGCGAACGCTTTCTGGAGATCGTCGCCGTTGTGCCAGGCGAGCGCGCAGCCCAGTCCGATGCGCAGCCAAAGCGGCGGCTGCTTGCCTTCGAAGGCCGACGAGCGTTGGTGCAGCAGTGCGAACACGAAGCTGCGCAAAACCGCATAGCGGCGCACGCGCAACGTGGCGGGCGCGCTCCAGTACGTGACCACCGCACGAATGCGATCGTCGTAAAACGTGAATTCGTCCGCGCCGTCCCAGGTGTGTAGCGACTTTTGGAAATTGACGAAGTCGCCCTCGCTCAACAGCACGATCAGGCGAATCGGGCGCGGATCGACGCCCGGAGGCAACTTGGCGGGTAGCGCGATTTTCTCCTCGAAGACTTTGGCCATCTGCGTTAGCCATGCGCCGAAGGCATTCGCCACGGAGTTCTCGTAGCCTGCCTCCGGAACGGGCTGCTTCTGGATCACGATCTCATAGGGCGCGAAGCTCGTGTCGGTCGTCCAGACGATCTTCTTGAAGAAAGTCTGCGTGCGCAGCAGCGTGTCGTAGTCAGTCGCCGCGGCGCTTGGAGCAGGCGCTGGGTCTTGCGCCGCACGAGCGTCACCAGCGAGCAGCAACCACATGAAGCCCCATGCAATCCCGCAAACTATCGGACGCGCGAGGCCGCGAATTCGCTCGTCCGCGTCAAGGCACAATCTGCTGGTCGAGTGCATTGCTTGGCGCCGAGGATAGCGCGCGCAACTGGGACGCGAAACCCTCGATTCCAAGACTGCCGCTGCCTGTACACGCAAGGACCTGCCTGCGACCTGGGCCGAGCCCTGACGACCGTCGTGCGCTGGGATCGCCCGAGCGG
>JANMRV010000357.1:0-20436 GCA_031388685.1 Planctomycetota bacterium | reverse complement strand
GGAGCGCCCGAACCGCGGTGGCGGCGGCGGTGGCGGTGGCGGCTTCGGTGGTGGTGGCGGCGGCGGTGGATACGGCGGCGGCGGCGGCGGCGGTGGTCGCGGCGGCGGGGGCTACAGCGGTGGCGGTGGTGGCGGTGGCGGAGCAGGCGGCAAGCGCCGTCGCCCCGACTCTGACGGCGGCGGCGGCGGTGGCGGTGGCCGTGGCGGCAGCGGCCGTGGCGGTGGTCGCGGCGGCGAAGACGAAGGCGGTTGGTGAGACGCGCGCGCCGAGTCCGAAGGTAGCCGGCGCGCAAGTTCTCCCGTGACCGCAGTTTGACACCATCGGCGCCTTCGAAGTTCACGAAAGTCCCGCCGAGGTCCCGTCCACGCCGGGCGGGATCTGGCCGTTCGTGGTCGTCGGCGCCGGGGCCGCGGGACTGCTGAGCGGAATTTTCGCGGCGCGCGGGGGCGTGCGCACGCTTGTCGTCGAAACGCGCAAGGAGCCCGGCGCGAAAATTCGCGTCAGCGGCGGCGCGCGCTGCAATGTGCTGCCTTCCGTCATGGAGTGGAACGACTTCCACACGCGCGGATCGATGAACGCCGTGCGCAACGTGCTGCAGTCGTGGCGGCTCGATGAAGTGCGCAAGTTCTTCGAGCAGGATCTCGCCATCCCGCTCAAAGTCGAAGAGACCGGAAAGGTGTTCCCGCTCAGCGAAGACCCGCGCGAAGTCGTCGCCGGACTTCTGTCGGCGCTCTCGCGCTCCGGCGCGGAACTCGTCGGCGGTTTTCGCATCGTGGCGATTCGCGCGCAGGGAGAGAGCGAGCAGCGCTGGTTCGAACTGGAATCCGACGACGGCCGCAAACTCCAGGCACGGCGCGTCTGCATCGCCACAGGCGGGCTTTCGCTGCCGAAAACCGGCAGCGACGGCCGGGGATTCGAGTTCGCGCGCGCGCTCGGACACGCGGTCTTGCCGCTATCTCCCGCACTGGTTCCATTGCTCGCCGGGGACTCGCGCTTTGGCGAACTGGCCGGAGTTTCTCTGCCCGTGCGGCTGAACGTCTTGCGCGACGCGAAGCTGATCGACTCCCTACAGGGCGATTTCCTGTTCACGCACAAGGGCTTCAGCGGTCCGGTGGTACTCGACGTCTCGTGGCACTTCGCGGCGGCAGACGCCGCAGGAACCAAACTCGAAGCCGGCTGGCTCGGCGACGGAGCACCTGCCTGGGAAGAACTGCTGTCGCGCGGCGGCAAGCAGACACTCGCGCACGTGTTGCGCGAGCATCTGCCGCGCCGCCTGGCACTGGCGCTGCTCGAACGCGCCGGACTCGATCCGGAATCATCGCTGTCCTCGCTCTCGCGCGAGAGCCGCAGGCGCCTGCTTGGCGAGCTCGAACACTGCGAACTCGCTGTCTGCGGGAACGAGGGCTATCGAACCGCGGAAGTCACCGACGGAGGCGTGCCCCTGTCCGAGTTGCGCACGGCGACACTGGAGAGCCGCAACGTTCCGGGGCTGTATTTCGCCGGCGAGATCGTCGACGTCTGCGGACGCATCGGCGGTTTCAATTTCCTGTGGGCCTGGGTCAGCGGCCACAAGGTCGGCCTGGCCGTCGCGGGCGCGGCGGGCGCGAAGGATCAGTAGCTCAGGCGCAGCGAGCCGTAGAAGTTGCGGGCAACTTCGCCACCGAACGTTGTGATGTCCTCGCCGGTCTCAGGGTGCTGCTTTTCCTGTGCATTCTGGACACCGAGGCTGAATTGCACATGCGTGCTCGGTTTCCAGCCCACGCGCGCATCGACACGCAAGACCGCGGGGTTGTCCCAGAAAGGCAGCTCGTCGGTCCAATAGACGCCGGAGTCCAATTCCCAGTTCGAGCCGAGGTCGTAGTACGAGCGCAGGCTCGCGTGATTTTTCGGCACCAGGCCGTCCTTGTCGTCGATCGAACCCGCGGAGCCAACATTCGAGTCGGATTCGAAGTCCATGTAGAAGTACGAATACGACGAGCGCACTCGCCAGGATGTCGTGAGGTCGAGATCGAGTGCGAGCTCGACCCCCGAAGCGTGCGCGCGTGCCTCGTTGCCGTAGGTCGTCAAGCCGTTGCTGTCGATCTCGTAGGTCTGCAAATCCTCGTACTGGTTGTAAAAGGTCGCTACGTCGATCTGCACTTTCTCGCCGGCGCTCGTGCGCACGCCCAATTCGTAGGACAGGAGCTTCTCGTTCAAAAAATTCTTGTCGCCGATGAAGTCCGGCGGCAGGTTCGGGTCCGAGTAGCTCAGGCTGTCGATTTCCTCGCGCGACGGAGTGCGCACCGCGTTCGAAATTCCGGCCCAGACCGAAGTCTGGTCGCTGGCGTTCCACATCCAGCGCAGAGTGGGTTGCACCGAGGTTCCGCCCACGTCGGCCTGCTCGACTTGCGCGCCGAGGATCAGCTTGGAATCGAGCGGCGCGATCGCGACTTCGTCCTGGGCGAAGAATCGGGCGCTGTTGGAGCGACGAAACTCCGGCGAGAAATCGTTGAAGCCCTTGTCGCTCTGCAAATTGGTCTGGGCGGAACGATAGCCGATACCCCAGGTGAGCGTGTGCACCTCGCTGACCTGCGTGTGGCGCGTGTACTCCAAGTCCGCGCTCTGGACATCCATCTCCAGGTTGACTTGTTTCTGGTAATCCGCCGAGTACCAGCCTTGGAAACGCTGCACGTCCTGCGGCTCGCCGAACTCCCAGCTGCCGAGCACGTAGCCGCCGTTTCGGGGCGTGTCGTCGAAGGGTGGAAGGCCGAGGATCGCCGAGTCCGCGAGGCTGTCGCCGAACTCGGATGCGTACATGGTCGTGAGGAACGTCGTACGTCCGCCTACGCCAAGGTCCCAATCCGCGCGCAGGCCTGCGCTGGCTACACGCCAGTCCTCAGCAAGCTTGTGACCGTCGCTGTTCGGTAGTGCAGCGTGATCCGCGTACGAGACAAAGGCGCGGTACCTGCCATTCGTCCCGAGCGCACCGCCTTCGCGAATAGCGGCGCGTTGCTCGGCGGTGCCGACGGTCGTCGTGACAAGCGTACCGGTCGTTTCCTTGGGGTGCTTGGTGATCACGTGGACCACGCCGTTCATCGCGTTCGTACCCCACAGCGTTCCCGCGGGGCCGCGAACGATCTCGATGCGATCGATGTCCTCGATCGGAACGTCGTAGAGCGGCCACCAGATGCCGGCAATCGCCGGGCTGTACACCGACACGCCGTCGATGATCAAGAGCAACTGGTTCGCGAACGACTCACCGACCGGCGAGAGCGAACCTGTGAATCCGCGCGCTGTCACATCCCAGCCGGACGTCTTCCATTGGGCGACGTGGAAGCCCGGCACCATGCGCAGCGCTTCCTGGATGCTGGTGTGACCGGCGCGACGAATTTCGTCGCCCGTCAGCACGTAGACCGCGGCCGGAACGTCTCGCAGGGGTTCGCCGTGGCGCGAAGCCACGCTCACCTCGACGTTCATCAATTCCTCGAGACTGAGATCGAGCAAGCCGCCGTCACCGCCGCCTGCGCCTGATGGCTCGGGCACTGGTTCTTGAGCCGTGGAACGGCCTTGGAGCGCGCACAACGGCGCGAGCAGCATGGCCAAGTCGATGGCCCGGAATTTCGAGCAGGAGTGGGGCACGGGGATCTGGTCTATCGGTTCCCCACGCCCGGACCTGTAACCGTCCCGCTCACCTTGGGGCAGATCGCGATTCCCGTGCCAGGTGCTCGAGCGACAGCCCGCAAGCGATTTCATGTTGCATGCCCGCAACTGCCGATGCAGCAATTTCCTGTCCCCTGCCCTGACGGCAGGGACCGCCCCGTGTTTCCCCCTTCGTATCCCAACGCAGCAGGCGATCGCGCCCTCATCGCGAGGCTGATTCGTTGGCGGCACAAGGCGAGCTGGTTGAATCGGCGCACAGCGGTGCATGGGGCGCTGCTGTTCGCCGCCATGACCATGACGACCTTCTGGGCAAGCGCTCGCTTCACGAACGTGCGCGCCGCCATGGCCCCGTCAGTCGCCGCGGAAGTGACGGAGTACACCCTCAAGGCGCAGTTTGTCGAGCGTTTCACGCGCTACGTGAAGTGGCCGGATGCCGCACTGCCGGAGAAGGTCACGCCCTTCGTCGTGGCGGTGCTCGGCAAGGACCCCTTCGGGAAGTCGCTCGAGGACCTGCTCAAGGACCGCAAGGTCGCAGAGCACCCGATCAAGCTCGTGCGCTTCGCATCCGCTGATGCGCTTGTTCCGGAGTGCCAACTGCTCTTCGTACCTCAGGCGCAGGAGAAGCAGCTCGAGAAGATCGGCAAGTTCTACAAGGACAAGCCGGTCTTGATCGTCGCCGAGTCGAGCATGGCCGCCCGGAACGGCGCGCACATCGGTTTGTACCTCGAGCAGTCCAGCCTGCGCTTCGTGATCAACAACCCAGCCGCAAAACAAGCGAGCCTCGAGATCAGTTCGGAGCTGCTGAAGCTCGCAACGCCGCTCGACAAAAGGTCGGAGGCTGACAAGTGAGCCGCATGCAGCGTCACAATTCGATCGGAGCGAAGCTGACGCGCATCATCGTGGCCACCAGCAGCGCCGCGATGTTGCTCGGCGCCTCGCTGTTCGCGTTCTACGACTGGGCTCAGGCGAAGAACACGCTGGCCGCGGACTTGCACCTGGTCGCGGACGTGCTCGGCACGAACATGCGCTCGGCGATCGAGTTCGAAGACAAGACTTTCGCGCTGGTCGAGCTCGCGAAGCTGGACGGACAGGCGAGTCTGCAGGCGGCAATGCTCTACGACGCGCGCGGCCGCCCGTTCGCGGAATGGAAGCGCAACGCCGAGATCGAAGTTTTCCAGCCGGACATCACGATCGAGAAGAGCGAGCAATTCGATTCTGACACCGTGCGCGTCGTGCACCCGATCGTGCTCGAAGGACGTACCTTGGGATCGCTGTTCCTGCAGAGCGATCTCACGCCCGTGTACGACCGGCTGGAGCGCATGCTCGTGCTGCTGCTCGCGGGTTGGGCCGCCTGCGTGGCGCTCTCTTGGTTGCTCGCGCGACGCTTCCAGGCTTCGATCTCGGGCCCGATCGTCGGCCTCTCGAAGACCGCGACGCGCGTCCGCGACGAGAACAATTACGCCTTGCGCGCCAAGGTCGACTCCAACGACGAGGTCGGCGAACTGGTCGATGCCTTCAACCGAATGCTCGACGAAATCTGCTCGCGCGACCAGTTGCTCGCGAGTCACCGCGACAGCCTCGAGCAGGAGGTTCGCGTCCGGACGACGGACCTCGAGCAGTTGAACATCCAGTTGCGCGCTTCGATGGAGGAGGCGAAGGCCGCCACTGTCGCGAAGTCGCAGTTCCTGGCCAACATGAGCCACGAGATCCGCACGCCCATGAACGGCGTGATCGGCATGACCACGCTCCTGCTCGACACGGAACTCGATCTGCGCCAGCAAGAGACCGCGAACACTGTGTTGCATTCCGCCGAATCGCTGCTCGTGCTGCTCAACGACATCCTGGACTTCTCCAAGATCGAGGCCGGGCGGCTCGAACTCGAATCGATCGACTTCGACGTGCATTCGCTGATCGAGGAGAGCATGCAGACATTGGCTCACCGCGCCGACGAGAAGAATCTGGAAATCGCCTGCCTGATCAGCCCGCGTATCCCCGCGCGCGTGCGCGGCGACCCGGGCCGCCTGCGTCAGGTGCTGCTCAATCTGGCCAGCAACGCGATCAAGTTCACGAAGGAAGGCGAAGTCGCGACGGAAGTCACGTTGGTCGACTCAGCGCCCGACAAGCAATTGCTGCGCTTCACGGTCCGCGACACGGGGCCGGGCATCCCCGCGGAACGCATGGGCCGCTTGTTCAAGGTCTTCAGCCAGGTCGATTCCTCGACCACGCGCAAGTTCGGCGGGACCGGCCTCGGACTCGCGATCTCCAAGCAGCTCGTCAACCTGATGGGCGGCGAGATCGGCGTCACGAGCGTCGAAGGCGTGGGCTCGACCTTCTGGTTCGAGGTGCCCTTTGCAGTCGCTCTTTCGCAGGAACCGTCCGCACTGCGCGCGCCGAAGATGATGCCGCAGACGCGCATGCTCGTCGTCGACGACAACTCGACCAACCGGCGCGTCGTGCGCGAATATGTGCGCGGTTGGGGCAGCATCTGCGACGAAGCCGAGAACGCCAATGCGGCCATCATGAAGCTGTGTGCCGCCCACGAACGCGGCATGCCCTACGGTCTGGTTTTCCTCGATCACGACATGCCCGATATCGACGGCGAATCGCTGGCCGCGATGATCAAGGCGCTGCCCCAGATCGCCTCCGTTCCGCTGGTGATGTTGACTTCGGTCGGCCAGGCAGGCGACGCGCAACGCATGGAAGCGCTTGGTTTCGTCGCCTTCCTGGTCAAGCCCGTGCGCCGCAACAGTCTGGAAAGTTGCGTGGCGACGATTCTTGGGACGGACAGCCTGCGTCGCGCGCTCGAGAAGACCGGGATCATCACCAACACGCTGCTCGAGCACGGCAGCGAACTGCGCACGGCGCGAATCCTGCTCGTCGAGGACAACCTCGTGAATCAGAAGGTCGCGATCGGCCTGTTGCGCAAGCTCGGCTATTCATGCGACGTGGCCGGCAACGGACTCGAGGCCTTGCGCGCCCTGGAGGGGCGTTCCTACGATTTGGTCTTGATGGACTGTCAGATGCCGGAGTGCGACGGCTACGAAGCGACCGCGCGCATCCGTCAACTTGGGAACCGCATCCCGATCGTGGCCATGACGGCGAATGCGATGTCCGGCGATCGCGAGCGCTGCCTCGACGCGGGTATGGACGACTTCATCACCAAGCCGGTGTCGCCGGTGGCGTTGAAGCAGGCGCTCGACAAGTGGCTCGCAAGCAAGACCGCGAGCGAATTGCGCGGCTAGCAGTCCGTTGAAAAAGTCGCCTACTCGGCTTCTCGCGCTTCGGCGATACTTCGTTGCGCGAGGTCCATCGTGCTCGGCGGCCATACAGGCCGCACCCCACTGCGAAGGCTCCGCAGGAGCCTTCACTACGAGCGCTTCGCGCTCTGACGTGAGGACCCCTGCCGTCCGATTCGAAGGGGCGTCGCGCTCCTCGTCTCGCCTTCCCGCGCTGTGCCTCGCTACGGCGCCTTTTTCAACGGCCTGCTAGTCGCGGCTCAGCCCTTGCGCCGCGCCGTGTCGCCGGTTTCCTGGCCGGTCTCCGCGAAGGCCTTCCAGCGCTCGTCGAGCTTCTTGAACACGTCGCCCGCGGTGACGTCGTAGATCAGATTGGCTTTCTCGCGCCACTTGGCGATGAACGTGCCCTTGTCGTTGGAAAATTGGCACGCGGCGCGCAGGAACTTCTGCCCGTTCTTGCCTTCCTTCTTCGCCAGGAAGTCGAACATGCTCCAGGACTTCGCCACGTCCGCTTCTTCCAGCGAGAAGAGGTCCTTGAGGGCGAGTTTGTCGATCGACGGCCCGCTCTCGAGTGCGAGCGCGTTGTAGATGTCGCGCAAGCCCAACTGCTCCTTCTTCTCGCCTTCCTTCTTCTGTTCGTGGGCGTACTGCGTCTCCTTGAAGGTCTTGCAGGTGACCGTGTTGCGCCCAAGGAATTCCAGACTGAGGTAGTAGCCGACGCCTTCGAGCAGCCAGTCTTGCTTGAGCGGCTTGGTCAGCGACATGTTGTAGTGCAACATGCCCAGGTCGTGCCCCAGCCCGTGGGCGAGCATGCCCTCGAGGTCGGCCTGCTCGCTGAACTTCCAGTAGTGCACGCTTTCGGGCGGAAGCGCCCGCACCATCGCCGCACCGCCCATTTTCAGCGACTCGGCCTTGTGATCGCCCCACTTGTGCCGGTAATACTCGGTCGCGTAGCGGTCGTACTCGGTCTCGTCCTCGGGGCCGAACCAGAACTCCGCGAAAATCCTATCGGGGATCTTGTCCTCGAAGTCGACGTCGAGATACGGATCGACGCAGTCGCCGCGGAAACCGTCGATGCCCTCTTCCGCGAATTCGAGCAGCGCCTTGACGCGCTCGTCGCCAACTTCGCTGCGATAGACGATCCGCACGTGCAGACTTTCCTGGACCTTGAAGGTCACTTTTCCGGCGCTGATATTCGTGGCCGCGGCGACGAGGTCGGTCGGAGTGTTGGCGATGTGGATCGCGGCCTTGGCCTTCGTCAGGCGTTCGAGCAGCGCATCCGCCGTGACGTTTTTCCTCTGCCGCTCGATCTCCTTCTCGACCTTCTTGGCCGCGGCGGGGAAACACGTGCTCGCAAGCCAGGTCCTCAGGCGTTCGTAATTGGAAATCAGGCGCTGGTGCGCCATGAACCACTCGCGGCTCGCCTTGGCGGCGGCGTCGCGTTCGCTCGAGATCTCCTGGAGCTTCGCCAGGCGCCCCCGATACTCCTCGGCCATGCCCGCGAGGCTCTGGTCCGCGATCAGGACGCGGATGTTCTTGATGTGCTCGCCCGAGATCTCGCAGACGCCCTTGGGGTTCGAAGGCACGCGCTCACCGCCCTTGTACTTGTAGGGGATGAAACTCGGGTCGGCGGGATCGGAGACCCACAGCTCGTTCTTGCCCGAGCCCGCGTACTTGATCGACGTGCCCTCGATGTAGATCGAGAACTTTCCTTCGCCGACGACCACCGACTCAGCGCCGATCGTGACCAGGTGTTCCTTGTACTTGCGCGCGACTTTGTCGTCCTTGAAGGACACCGCGAAGATCTGCGCCTGTGAGACGGCGGCGAGCAGGAGCAAGACGAGCGCGGTGAGGATGGGTCGCATGCGAATTCCAAGGGTGCGGCGGAGAGTGAGCAACGGATCGTTTCTACCTCAGCCCGCCCGCGAGGTCGCGTGCCAAAGAATAACGCCGCCGTTATGATTGATGTGGGCCCAGCCCCTCCTGCCTGCGGACGAAGGTCGCTCCGCCCAACCTTGGCCTGTCCTTGGAGCTTTCCTTAACGAATCTTGATCTGCCCGGGGTCTGCTCTCGCCGTTCCAAAAGCCCAAACCCAGCCCAGCCAACGGCTCGGGCGCCGACCCGATCGGGTCTGTCTACCTTATGAACACAACGACAGCGATTCTGTGCCTCGCCTTCGCGGGGCTTTCCGCGAACGACGCCCTCAGCCAGGCTGCCAGCGTCAAGCTTGACCCGGCCTTCCCCGCCTACAAGGCGACCCAAGGTGTCTCCGGCGCGATCAAGAGCGTCGGCTCGGACACGATGAACAACCTGATGACGCTGTGGGGCGAGGGCTTCAAGGCTGCCTACCCCAACGTCACGATCGAAGTCGAAGGCAAGGGTTCTTCGACCGCGCCGCCGGCCTTGATCGCGGGGACGGCGACCTTCGGTCCGATGAGCCGTTCGATGAAGGACAAGGAGATCGACGACTTCGAGAAGGCCTTCGGCTACAAGCCGACCGCCGTCGAGACTTCGATCGACATGCTCGCGATCTACGTCCACAAGGACAACCCGATCGCGTCGCTGACTCTGCAGCAGGTCGACGCGATCTTCTCCGGCACGCGCAAGGGCGGGCTCGAGAAGGACATCAAGACCTGGGGCGAGCTCGGCCTCACCGGCGAGTGGGCCGACAAGCCGATCAGTCTCTACGGGCGCAACTCGGCCTCGGGCACCTACGGCTATTTCAAGGAGCACGCGCTGTTCAAGGGCGACTTCAAGAACACCGTCAAGGAGCAGCCGGGCAGCTCGTCGGTCGTGCAGGGTGTCGCCAGCGACCGCTACGCCATCGGTTACAGCGGCATCGGCTACAAGACCGCCGACGTGCTCGCCGTGCCGCTCGCCGCCGACGCCAAGTCCAAGCCGATCGCGGCAACGCCGGAGAATGCGTACGCCGGAGAATGCGTACGCCGGCGAGTATCCGCTGGCGCGTTTCCTGTACCTGTACCTGAACGTCAAGCCCAATACGAAGCTCGATCCGCTGCGCCGCGAGTTCATCAGCTACCTGTACACGAAGAACGGACAGGAGCAAGTGATCAAGGACGGCTACTACCCGGTTACCGCGACGATCGCCAAGCGCAACCTGGAAAAGTTCGGTCTGAAGTTCGAGCCGGCCGTCGTCGAGGCGGGCGCCAAGAAATAGCCAGGCAAGAAGCGCCGCTTCTCCGGGAGGAGTGAACGCGGGCGCCGGTGCAGTTCGTGCTCCGGCGACCCGTGCGCTCCCGCGGCGGCGAATCGAAGGCGATGGGTATCGAACAAGATCCCAAGGCGCAAGCGACGGCCAAGGCACCCGTGCGTGCCCGCCGCGTTCGAGAAACACGTCCGGGAGTCATGTACGTGGAGCGGCTCGCTCGCACGCTGATCTCGGTCGCGGGCTTTGGGACCATCGTCGCGGTCGGCACGATCTGTCTCTTCCTGGTGTGGGTCGTCGCGCCTTTGTTCTTCCCGGCCAAGATCGGTGCGACGCACACGGGCTTGCGAGCTTCGAGTGAAGCCAGCTCGAAGCCGCTCATGCTCGCGATCGACGAGTACCGTACGATCGGCGTGATCCTTGGCGCGGACGGCTCGCTCGAATCGCGCCGGCTCGACACGGCCGAGCTTCTGGAGCGCATCCAACCTTTCGGCGCACAGACGCCGACCGCCACGGCCTTTGCGCGCGGAGCGGCGCTGTTCGGTTTCGAGGATGGCTCGCTGCGTTATGGCCGCATCGGTTTCCAGACGCGCATCCTCGAGCCCGTCGATGTGCCGGAAGCTCAGCGCGCGCTCAGCAAAGGCGCGCTGGCCAATTTCGAAAGCGGATTGATCGGGCGAACACCCGAAGGTCAGTTCCGCGTGCAGCGCATGCAGGTCGAGTTGCAGCAGCAGATCGCGTCCTCGCACGCGTCGCCCGTGGTGCTGATCGACCACACCTCGACGCAGACGCAACGTCGCATCGCCGCACTGCACGCGGACGGTTCGCTCGCGCTGTACATCGTCACGGAACGCACCAACCTGATGACCGGCGAGGTCACGCTCAGCTCGAGCGAGGGCCTCGTTCCCTACAGGCAGCTCGCGACGCGCGGCGAACCGCGCCACATGTTGCTCGCGAGCGGCGGTTCCAGCCTGTATCTGGTCTGGAGCGACGGTCTTGCCGAGCGCTACGACACGCGCGATCTCGAGAATCTCAAGCTGGCCGAGATCGTCGATCTCGTGCCCGAGCCCAACGCCGAAGTCAGCACGATCACCACTTTGCTCGGTGAGACTTCGCTGGTCGTCGGCGATTCCAACGGGCGCACCTGCGTGTGGTTCCCGATCAAGCCCGAGGATGCCAGCACGCCCGACGGCCAGGTGTTGGCCCGCGTCCACGTCCTCGAGGGCGCCAACAGCCCGGTCACCGCGCTGCAGCCCTCCCAGCGCTCGCGCATGCTCGCCGTCGGTCACGCCAACGGCGAAATCGACGTCTTCTACGCGACCAGCGCGCGGCGCATCGCGCACACGACGCTGGAAGGTGGCGAGAGCGTGCTGGCCCTGGACTTCGCTCCGAAGGAAAACGGACTCGCGGCGCTCAGCTCGCGCGTCCTGTGGAGCTGCGAATTCGATCCGCGCCATCCCGAGGCGGGGGTCGCCGGAATCTTCGCGCCGGTCTGGTACGAGGGATATCCGCGGCCCGAGCACGTCTGGCAATCCTCGAGCGGCACCGACGACTTCGAGCCCAAGTTGGGGCTCATGCCGCTGATCTTCGGGACGCTCAAGGCCACGTTTTTCTCGCTTTTGTTCGGCGTGCCGCTGGCCTTGCTGGCCGCGATCTACTCCAGCGAATTCCTGAACCCGAAGTTGCGTACGCCGATCAAGTCGGGCATCGAGATGATGGCGAGCCTGCCCAGCGTCGTGCTCGGTTTCATCGCCGCGATCATCCTCGCGCCTTTCGTGCAGGCCTTCGTTCCCGCGGTGATCGCGGGGTTCATCTCGATCCCGCTGTCGCTCCTGCTCGGCGCCTATGTGTGGCAATTGATCCCTGCGCGCATTGTGCTGCGCTGGGAGGACCTGCAGCGCTTCGGATTCATCGCGCTGGCGATGCCCGTGGGCGTATTGCTCGCCGTGCTCGCCGCGCCGCTGCTCGAAAGCCTCTTGTTCGGCGGCGACTTCACGCGCTGGCTGGACGGCGGTCCGGGCGGCGCGGTCGGCGGACTGACGTTCCTGCTCTTGCCGCTTTCCGTCGGGCTGGTCACATTTCTGATGGGGCGCCACGTCAATCCCAGGCTGCGCACGATCAGTCTGCAATGGAATCGAGCCGCCTGCGCGCGTATCGACCTGGCGCGTTTCGCTGCGACCGCGCTCGCCAGCGTACTCGTCGCCTTCGCCGCGGCGTGGGTGCTGTCGCTGATGGGCTTCGACGCGCGCGGCTCGCTTGTCGGCACCTACGTGCAGCGCAATGCGCTGGTCGTCGGCTTCGTGATGGGATTTGCGATCATTCCGATCATCTACACGCTTGCCGAGGATGCGCTGACGAGTGTGCCTTCGCACCTGCGGTTGGCTTCCTTGGGCTGCGGCGCGACACCCTGGCAGACCGCCGTGCGCGTGATCATTCCCACGGCCATGAGCGGACTGTTTTCCGCTGTGATGATCGGTCTGGGCCGCGCGGTGGGGGAAACGATGATCGTGTTGATGGCCGCGGGCAACACGCCCGTGATGGACATGAACGTGTTCAACGGCTTCCGCACGCTCTCGGCGAACATCGCCACCGAGTTGCCTGAAGCCGTCCAGGACAGCACGCATTACCGCATGTTGTTCCTCGCCGCGCTGGTCCTGTTCGCGATCACCTTCGTGGTCAACACGGCGGCCGAGGTCGTGCGTCAACGCTTCCGCAAACGGGCCTTCATGTTATGAGCCCGACCTTGGAACAATCCGCCAGGCCCGCAAGACGCGACGGTGCGCGTCCGCGCCGCGAACGGCGCGCGCAGCAACGCAAGTCGTCGTTGTTCGCCAACGGCGAACCGATGGTCTGGTTGACAGGCGGCGCGCTGGCGCTCGCGCTGTGCATGATCGTGGGCCTGCTGGGCCTGGTGATCGTGCAGGGCGTCGGCACGTTCTGGCCCGTGCCGCTGGTCCAGAAGAAGCTGGTCGACGGCCGCGTGGTCGCCGGCGAGATCGCCGTGCACGAGAGCTATCGCCCCGACGGGCGCGCTTTCGATGCGCTGCCCGAAGACGCGCGCGCCGTGGCCCGCGCCAATGTCGCGGCACGCGGCGGCGCGGCCGAACGCCAGATGATCCGCTCGGGCAACTTCGACCTGAGTGGCGAGCACTTCACCTGGGTCACCGATGTCGAGACCGCGAGCGAAACGCGCCCGGAGTGGATGCTGGTGGTCGAGCGCCAGAGTTGGGGCCGTTTCTACGGCACACCGCTGCGATTCCTGCTCGACGGCAAGCCGGTGGCCGAGACACCACAGGCGGCCTGGGCGCTTTTCGAACGCCATCACGACGACGTGCGCGAGCGCTGGGAAGAGCGCGAACGGCTCAAGAGCGAAGACATCGGCCGCATCAACGCGCGCACCGAGCACGAACGGCTCAAGATGCGCAGCGTCGAACTCGAGGAGGGCCGCGAATCGCCGCGCTATCTCGCTGCGCAACAGAAACACGACGAAGTCGGGCTCAAGGCCGACGAAGATTTCGCGCTGGTGCGCACGAAGATCGACGCGCTCGATCGCGAGAATGCGCGCGCGAAGATCGTGCTCGTCACGGCCGACGGCAGCGAGAAGGAGCTTGGCCTCGACGAGATCGTGCGCGCGTATCCGGCCAATCGACTTGGCTTCTTCGGCAAGCTCGGCGTGTATTTCTCGCGCTGGGCCGAGTTCCTCTTCGGCGAGCCGCGCGAAGCGAACAGCGAAGGCGGCGTCTTTCCCGCGATTTTCGGCACGATCGCGATGACGCTGATCATGACCATCCTCGTGGTCCCGTTCGGCGTGCTCGCGGCGCTTTACCTGCGCGAGTACGCCAAGCCCGGCCTCTTGGTCAGCTTTGTGCGCATTGCGATCAACAACCTGGCCGGCGTGCCGAGCATCGTGTTCGGCGTCTTCGGCCTGGGTTTCTTCTGTTACATCGTCGGCGCGCACATCGACCAAAGTTTCTTCGGGGCCAATCTGCCCAATCCGACTTTCGGCAAGGGCGGCTTGCTGTGGGCCTCGCTGACGCTCGCGCTCTTGACCTTGCCGGTCGTGATCGTGCCCACCGAAGAGGCGCTCTCCGCTGTGCCAAGTTCGATGCGCGAAGGCTCCTACGCCTGCGGCGCGACCAAGTGGCAGACCATCCGGCGCATCGTCCTTCCGCGCGCCATGCCCGGCATCATGACCGGCGCGATCTTGGCCCTGGCGCGTGGCGCGGGGGAAGTCGCGCCGTTGATGCTGGTGGGGGCCGTGAAGCTCGCGCCCGAACTCCCGATCGACGGCACGGCGCCGTTCGTCCACCCAGAGCGCAGTTTCATGCACCTGGGCTTTCACATCTTCGATCTGGGATTCCAATCGCAGAACAGCGAGGCCGCCAAGCCGATGGTCTACACCACGACGCTGCTCTTGATCGGAATCGTCGTTACGTTGAACCTGCTCGCGATCTGGGTTCGCGCCCGGCTGCGCAAGCGTTTCTCGGGAGTGCACGTATGATTCACGACATGCGCCAACGCGGCACGGACCCCGACCAGGTGGCGCCGCGCACGCCTCCGACACCCGTGTCCCCGACCAGCCCGCAACACTCCCGAGAACCTCGTCAGGCCACGCGCCCCGGCCGCGTCTTCGAAGCGGTGTCCAAGGGCGAGTCCTTCGAGGCCGAGATTCATCCCTCGCTCGCGGACGACGACATGGTGCTCGAGATCGACGCCTTCAACCTGTACTACGGCCAGAGCCGCGCGCTGTGGGACGTTTCGATGACGATCCCGCGCGGCAAGGTCACGGCCTTGATCGGACCTTCGGGCTGCGGCAAGTCCACCCTGTTGCGGTCGGTCAATCGCATGAACGACCTGATCGACACGGTGCGCATCCAAGGAAGGATGCGGCTCAACGGAGATTTGATCTACGCGCCCGGCGTCGACGTGATCGAGTTGCGCAAGCGCATCGGCATGGTTTTCCAGAAGCCCAATCCGTTCCCGATGAGCATCTTCGAGAACGTGGTCTACTCGCTGCGCATCGACGGAGTGCGCGAGCGCGCCTTGCTCGACGAGGTCTGCGAGCAGAGCCTGCGCAGCGCGGGCCTGTGGGAAGAAGCCAAGGATCGGCTCGGCGATTCCGCGCTCAGGCTTTCCGGCGGACAGCAGCAGCGCCTGTGCATCGCGCGCGCGATCGCCGCCGAGCCCGAAGTGTTGCTGCTCGACGAACCGTGCTCGGCGCTCGACCCGATCGCGACCGGCCGTATCGAGGACTTGATCGAAGAGCTCAAGGGCTCCTATTCGATCCTGATGGTCACGCACAACATGCAGCAGGCTTCGCGCACGAGCGATTGCACTGCGTTCATGTACCTCGGGCGGCTGGTGGAATATGGCCCGACGGACGACATCTTTCTGCAGCCGCACCTGAAGGAAACCGAGGATTACGTCACGGGCCGTTTCGGCTGAGGCGCGCTGCTGTGCGCTCGAGGCGCGCCAGCTGGCCATCGTGCGCGCGTGAGAGCAGTACCTGCGCCAAGATCGCCCCGATCAGCGCCGTGAACATGTCCCACTGCGTATCCCACACGTCGCCCTGCAGACCGAGGAACGCATCGGCCGCTTCTCCGGTCGCGATCGCGGCCCACCATTCGATGAACTCGTAGCAAGCGCTGATCGCGAGGCACACGCAGGCCACGAGGAAGAACAGCCAGCCTCCGCGCGCGAGCGGCGTCCGGCGCAACAGGATCTCGCGCGCGATCAGCGCCGGGACGAAGCCCTGCGCAAGGTGACCGAGCCGGTCGTAGGGATTGCGCTCGAGGCCGAGCAGGTCGCGCGCCCAGAAGCCGACGGGCACTTCCGCATACGTGTAGTGGCCGCCGACGATCAGGATCGCCGCGTGAACGGCGATCAGGCAGGCGACCAGCGTCGTGAGCGGAAAGCGCTTGCGCGTCGCGAACAGGATCGGCGCGCCGATGATGACCGGCGCGACTTCCATGAACCAGGTCAGCAAATCGCGCGGCTGCCAAGCGCTCCACGCGAGCAGCGCCGCGACCAGAGCCGTGAGGATCCATCCCAGGCGACCTCTGCTTTCGTCCATGCTCTCTGTATTGGTGCGGAAGGGGGGACTCGAACCCCCACGGGTTTCCCCACGAGATCCTAAGTCTCGCGCGTCTGCCATTTCGCCACTCCCGCTGGGTGTCTGTCGCGATTCTTGGTGCGAAGAACCGCGATTAGAGTCTACCGAAGTCTGCTGCGATCCACCCTGTGACGCCAGGCAAAACGCCAAGACAGAAACGCCATCGGTGCACGTCGCGAGCCGTTCCGTTTGCTGCGACCCGCGCTGCGCGGCAGCAGTTCGAGAGTCCTACGAGTCCCAGTGAGCTTCCATCCTGGCGTCCGAAGCACGCGCATGAGTGGCGAGAATTACGACGCGTCCGGAAGAACAAGAAAGGCTCCATGCGCATCCCAGCCAACGTGGTGAAGCACCGACTCGCCGATCGTGCTCCCCGGCGACTTGCTGTGTGTGTGGCCGTGCACGAATTGTCCGGGGGTCAGCTTCGGCGCGTACCTGCCGAAATCCCGCTGATCGTTGAACCGGACTCCGAGAAGGTCCGGCGGAAAGTGGGAGACGGTCCGTCCCTGGATGAGCGGATTGGTGCCCATCGGGTACAGGCGGATGTCACGACCCTTTGGCAGCATGCGCTTCAGATTGTCGAAGCGTGGATCGTGGTTGCCCTGGATCCAGTGAAACGTCCGATAGGGCATGCTCATCAATAGCGCCGCGGCCCTGTTCAATTTGTCGAGGCCCATCAGCATGTCGCCTGCGAAGACCAGCTCGTCGGCACTCGTGACGCTGGTGCGCCAGTGCTGGAGAATCGCCTCGTCGTGTGCGGCCAGACTGGCGTGGCCTCTTTCAGCGACGATGAAATACTTGTCGTGGCCGAGATGCCAGTCGCTCGAGTAAAGCACGACTCCCATCGCGCCCATCCTATGCCGCCCGATGCCTCAGTTCGATTTCGCGGCGCGACGAATACTGGGCGATGGGGCACTTGGCTCGACTTCGAGATCTGCGTGTCGAAGTCGAGCTTGGTACCGTATGCGCTCATGCTCGACGTCAACCACAAGAAGCTCGAACCGAAGAAGGACCGACTGCACGATCCGGGGCTGGCGCGCGTCGGTGCATCCAGAAAACCTCGCCCTGGTAATCGTGATTCGTGGCTGCGCTCACTTGGCCAAAGCGCACATACTCCGCTGAGTCCGCGGGCCAGCGCTCCGCTGCACGGCGCATGGTTTTCGTCACCCTTCTCCGCCCGATTCTCATGCCGCGTACCGCGCCGACCGCCCAGGTACCGGACTCGGTACTCACCCGTGTCGAACTCCTGTTGAGCGGCATGCCGTCCTGACCGGGCGAGATCTTCTGCTGCGGGTTCGCGACGGAGCGGCCGTGATCCGCTAGGATGTGCTGCTCCACACCCACGGACACGACGAGGATCAGCATGGAAGAGAACGTTTTGGGCGAGCGAGGCAAGGCGCTCGAGAATGAGTTTTTTCGCAAGGAGGAGGCCAAGATCCTCGAGCGTATGCGCGCACAGAAGCAGAAGGAGCTGACGCGAGAACAATTGAGCAAGGCGACAGGCATCACCGATGAAGCAGGGCTTGACCGGCTGGCGAGCATGGGCCTCGGGCCGCAAACACTGGCCGCGCTTGCCTTGGTCCCCTTGGTCGAAGTCGCCTGGGCCTCGGGAGCCGTCGAGAGCGAGGAGAAGAAGCTCGTGTTGCAGGCCGCAAAGGAGCTCGGGCTCGACGGGTCGAGCCAGGACCTGCTGGCCAGTTGGCTTGCGCACGCGCCCGATCGCGCGCTCGTCGATGCTTGGCGGAGCTACATCGCCACGATCGCGCAGACCTTGACGGCTGAGCAGCGCGAGAAGCTCAAGAACGAATTCCTGGGCCGTGCGCGCAGCGTGGCCGGAGCTTCAGGTGGCGTGCTCGGCCTTGGAAAAGTCTCAAAAGCCGAAGAAGACAAGCTCAAGGAGCTCGCGCGGGCCTTCCAATGACAGAAGTACCGCGAGCTTCGCGCAATGCCGGCACGATCGCGAACGGTCGACGCGGTGCTCCTTCCACGACGCGGCGCGCGGTCTCATGGATCGCAACTCCAGTCGTGTCGATCAGAGGTACGGTACCAAGGTACGGTACCAGGCTCGACTTCGACCTCTGAGGTACGCTACCAGGCTCGACTTCGACCTCTGAGACGCGATCAGCCGTTGCGGTCATGTGCAGGAGTCGAGCCTGCTGCCGTTTTTCTCCGTCACTTCGCCGCTGCAAGCGCGCGCTCGAACGCTGCTGTGCCGCCCACGATCGGGAGTTCGAGTGTGGTCGCGCCTAGATCGACCGACAACTTCGTGCCCTTCGGCGGCCATAGGGTGAAGTCGCGATCGCTGGAAAAGATCATCAGCGCGAGCCGTTTTCCGGCCGGGATGATCTGGTCGTCGGGCTGCAGCTCGAACTGCACCTCGTAGAACTTGCCCTTGGCGAGCGGCTCGCCCTTCGTGGGAGATTCGTGGTTCTGCGGGTCGGCCCAGCCGCGCGTGACGATGTTGGCTTCGCTGCGTTTCTCCTCGGTCCACGGCAGCGTGACGAGCCACACGGATAGGTTCGCCGCCGGGCGATCGCAGGCGAGCTTGATCGAGATCCGCGGCGAGCCGGAGAGATGCAGCGGCGCGCTGAGCACCTCCGTCGCGTACAACAGCCGATGCTCGGAGTCCGCCGCCTGCGCGAGCGTCGTCCCGTCGATCGAAACGTCGTCGATGAGCGCCTCCTTGCCCTGACCCGCGCTGGCCGCCGTCGTCAGTTTGCCGAGCTTTTCGCCGCCCTTCTCGAGGTGCAGCGTCACGAGTGCCGCATCGGGATTGGGGTAGTCGGCGTACGCGGTCGGCTGGTCGTGCTTGGCGCCCTCGCGCACGATCCACACACGCGGGTCCTTCTCGACGCCGTTGTCGACGCCGTACAGGTAGTGCGAGAACCAGCGGTTCATCGTCGCGAACGGCGGGGGGCCACCGTGCCCGCCGCGGTGCAGGTGCAAGGACGGCGTCGCGCCGTGGGCCTTGAGTCCCTCGAAGATGCGGATGCTGTGCTCGGGCATCACGTTCCAATCGCTGAGCCCGTGCGAGAGCAGCACCGCGCACTTCACGCCCGCGAGCGCATTGAAGTAGTCGCGGCTCGCCCAGAAGTCGCTGTAGTCGCCGCTCACGCGATCGGCGCTTGCGGCGAGCAGCTTGTCGCGCACATTCTTGTCGCACCAATCGCGACGCTCGAGCGGGCCGCTGTCGATGAAATCGTAGAGCACGTCGATGTCCTCGCCCATGTAGCCGCCCGGGTGGCGCACCAGGCCGTTCGAGCGGTAGTAGTGGTAGTACGAAGTGTTCGGCGCGTCGGGAAGGACGACCATCAGGCCTTCGACGCCGGTGGTCGCGGCCGCGAGCGGGAGCGTGCCGTTGTACGACGTCCCGGTCATCCCGACCTTGCCGGTGCACCACGTCGCTTTCACTTCCTCGCCGCCGTCAGGCAGCGTGTAGCCCTTCGCGCGGCCGTTGAGCCAATCGATCACCGCCTTGGGTGCCTGCGATTCGTTCTTGCCGCCGACGGTTGGGCAGCCTTCCGACAGGCCGGTGCCCGGCGAAGCCGAGTGCACGACGGCGAACCCGCGCGGCACCCAGTTGTTGATCAGGCTCGACGACATCAGCGGCCGCTTCGAGACGAAAGGGACCGCGGGCATGGGCGTGCGCTTGGGCGGCTTGTCGCCGAGCGCCTGCTTCGGATCCCAGAAGTACTGGCTATCGGTGGTGCCGGTGCCGGAGAAATAGGGGCTCGTCTCGTAGACGACGGCGACCTTCAGGCCTTCGCTGTCGGTCTGCGCCGGCCGCGTGACGTCGACATGCAGGCGATCCGGTTCGCCGTTGCCGTCGGAGTCGAAGTCGGCTTCGACCCACAGGTCGTGCTGGATCCATTGCTTGGGATCCTTGAAGCCCTCGACGATCTGGGCCTGGCCGTCGCTGAAGACGGGGACGCTGGGCTTGGCGTCTTGGGCAGTCGCGCCCGTCGCGAAGAATGCGAGCGCGAACGCCGCAGAAATGGACCGATCAGCGAGCCTCGAGGGGGAGCAGAACGACATGTACGAACCTCTCGACCCTACGTGGATGCGCCGCTCGCCGGGTCGTGCTGCGAAAGCGGCGTGGGACACGATAGCGAGCGGGGGCGCCGACTGGAATCTCGACGGTCTGGTCCCCACGGCATCGGCGCCGACGGGAACGAAGACCAGGGTGAGCCTGTGCCACAGGCTTTGCCAAGCTGCACACCGACGGTCGGCCGGTGTGCCTGTTCGCCTACGGCAAGATCTCGGCCTGGCTCGAGCGTTTCACCGT
>JANMRV010000147.1:0-5009 GCA_031388685.1 Planctomycetota bacterium | reverse complement strand
TTTTTCGGGGTCCCGAAAAACGCCAAGCCGGAGGTTAACAGGTGATCCTGTTGCAGGGGCAGGACGGCGCTTGATCGGGAGCGCTTCATCCTTCGGGGCCGTGCAACGCGCTCCGAGGAATCGACTCCTCGTCACCACAAGATCGTTCCGCCCGATTCGAGCGCGCGCGCGTCGACGCGCCGGCCGATCAATCCGTGCAGGATGCCAAGCGCCTTGGCCAGGACCGCGCGCCCACGTCCGCGAAAAACTTCGAAGACGCCGACGAACGGCAGCGAAAGCACGTCGAAAACGAAGAACGAAACCCAATGCCGCAGCTTGGCATGCCGACGCAAGAACCAGATCGAGTTCACACCCATCATGTATTTGCGCCTGGGGTTGTAGCCGCCGCCGGTGGAACTCGAGGGCAGGTGCAGAGCGCAAGCATCGCCGACGACGCGCGAGCGCCAGCCCAAGACCCTTGCGCGCAACGCCAGGTCGACATCCTCGCTGTAAGCGAAATAGCGCGCGTCGAACCCGCCCGCGCCCTCGAAAGCCTCGCGCCTTGCAAGCAGCGCGCAACCGATCACGTAGTCGACATCGTGCGTGGCGTGGAAGCGCGCGCCATCGACCTGGCCCTGTCCGATCAGCGTGGTCAGGTTCTGGCGCCAGGAAAGCTTCCCTCCGGCGGCCCAGATGCGCGTCGGATCGCGCGCGTCGAGCACGCGCGGGCCGACGAATCCAAGCGTGGAATCGCGCTCCAGCTCGACAGCAAGTTTTTCCAGTTCGGCCGGCCGCAGCAGCACGTCGTTGTTGACGAACAACAGTGCGTCGCAACCGAGTTCGATCGCGCGCGCGGCTCCACGGTTGGAAGCCTCGCCGAAGCCCAGATTCGCGGGATTGATCAGGATCTCGACCTTTGGAAAACTCTCGCGCACGAGTTGCAGCGAGCCGTCGCTCGAAGCGTTGTCGACAAAGACAATGCGCTCCAAATTCGCGTCCTGCAGCACCGCCAGACAGGCGATATTCGACGCTCCGCCGTTCCAGTTGACGACCACCGCTGAGATGCGCACGCTCATTGCTCCGCGGGCGCGGCAGTCGCGCCTAGTGCCCGTGACGTGAAACTGCCGTCGAGCACGCGCGTGACCAGCGTCTCGCCCGCTTGCACCTCGCCGACGCTGCGAACGATACGACCGTCCAAGCGGGCGGTGATCGAATAGCCGCGCTGCAGGATGGCGACGGGCGAAAGCGCTTCGAGCTGGGCGCCAAGCCGCGCGTGACTGCCAAGCTTGCGCTGCAGCAGCGCGCGCAGGCGTGAACTGAGCAAGTGCCGCAGCGCTTCCAGGCGCTTCTCGTGCGCGCCAAGTCTCGCGCGCGGACTGCTGCGCTCCAGGCCCCGTTCGAGCAACACAAGACGCGACCCTGCGCTCTGCGCCCTGCGCGTCATGCTCGCTTCCAGACGCGAGCCGAGTCGTCCCAGTCGTTCGCGGCGCACACCGATCAGCGTGCGCGGATCGCGCAGCACGCGCGCGCTCGCCGCACGCTGCAGGCGCTCGCCGCGGACGGCGAGCGCCTCGTCCACGGCACGCGAAAGATGCGCCGTGGCGCGCTCGAGCAGGCCCGCGCGCGCCGCTCGATCCGGGATGACGATCTGGGCCGCGTCGGTCGGCGTGTGCGCGCGTTTGTCGCAGACCAGATCGGCCAACGTGAGGTCGACTTCGTGGCCGACTCCGCAGACCACCGGGACCTTCGAGGTCCAGATCGCCTCGGCGACGGCAAGTTCATTGAAGGCCCACAGGTCCTCGAGGCTGCCCCCGCCGCGACAGATCACGATCACGTCGGCGCCCGCGTCCTCGAGCCTGCGCATGGCGCGCGCGATTTCGCCGGCCGCCCCCGCACCCTGCACCGGCGTGTGCGCAAGCAGCAGCGGATAACCGGCCCAGCGCAGCGTGCGTGTGCGCAAGAAATCCTGGAACGCCGCGCCGTCACGGCTGGTGGCGACCCCGATGCGCCGCGGCCAGCCAGGAAGTTCGCGCTTGCGATCGAACCAGCCGCGCGCCTTCAACTCGCTTTTGCGCTTCTCCAATTCGGCCAGCAGCGCGCCGATCCCGGCCGGCTCGAGCCGTTGCACGTTCAAGCTGTAGGTCCCGCGCGGCGCGTAGACGTCGAGCTTGCCGTGGGCGACGACCTGCATGCCCTCCTTGATCTCGAAGCGCGCCGCGCTCGACAACTGACTTTTCCAGATCGTGCAGGCGAGTTTCGCGTCGATGTCCTTCAGATCGAAGTAGACATGGCCGGACGCCGCGCGCATCACGCGCGAGATCTCGCCTTCGACGCTGACGCGCCCTAGACCGAGCATCAATTTTTCGATGCACCGGGAGAGCTCGCGAACCGTCTGCACACGCGGCGTGGACTCGGACTCGCTGGCGGAGTCCGCCTTGGGCCCTCGTGCGGAGAACAGATCATCGGTCGGCGCGGGCATACCCGATTCTACGACGCCAGCCGCGCGCGGCGTCAATGCAAGATCTAGCCGCCGGGTTGGCGATCGATACCCAGCGCGGGCGGCAGCGACAGACCCGGCAGCCCCGCGCGCGTCCAGGCTTCGCTGTCAGCCAAGGGCAGCAGAATGCGATAGCGTCCGTCGAGAAAAGGAACGCGCTCGTCATCTCCGCGCACCTGCGCGCCATTTTCCAGGACGAGTTCCACGCCTGTCCCCGAACGCGTGAGCCGCATCCGGTCGGCGAAGAAGCGACGCTCGAGCGTTCCGGATTCGTCGGCGCGCTCGAGGTGCACGCCGATCAGCGCGCTGTCCTGCACACCACCGAGCTCGCGCAGCCGATAGGTCCCGCCCGCGGTCTGGAGCTTGAGCTGTTCGTTCAGACGCTGCTTCACCAGCGCGAGGTCCCAGAGCCCGTCGTCGCCCGAGAGGTCCAGTCCCCGCTCGCCGAAAAGCTCGTGAAAATCGTCGGCCCAGGTAGTCGGATCCACAGGACCGAGCACGAGCCGCCGCGCGTTCGGGCGTTTTTCCTCGGGCGCCGTAGCCTCGAAGGGCAACTTCTGTCCCGCGCGGCTTTCATAGCCGTCCTCGAGTACCAGGGTCAGCGTGCGCGCGGCGCGGCTCGCTTCCATGCGCAAGTGATTGGCGTAGAGCCCGCCGCACAAGCGGCCCTGGCCGTCGAGCAGCCGGAACACGACCGGTCCGATGGAGTTTCCGTCGAGGGTCCCGCACTCGAGCAGGTCCATGCCGCGCACCTGTTCGAGCGTGAACAGCGTGGCGATCGCGCGAGCGATCGCGCGCGAGCGCGCTTCGATCAGCGGGTCGACCGGCGGGTCGACCGGCAGCCTCGCGGCAGCGGAATCCCCTTGCACCGGCGCGGACTCGCGCAGCTCGACCTTGAACGGTTCTCCGCCGGGCAGCCGCTCCGGCGAAACCTTGCCGAGCAGGCTCGAATACTCGAGCCATTCGCGTTCGCGCGCGACGCGTTTTTCCTCACTGGCGGCGAGTTCATTGCGAAGCCCGTCGAGCTTGGCCTGCGCGGCTTGGACGCTTCCCAGCGCGACCGAAAGTTGGACCTCCAACTCGACTTCGCGCTGTGAGACGTCGCGGCCGGCCTCGCCCGGGCCGCGCTGTCCCAGGGGCAGACGGGCGTTGGTTCCCGGCCCGACCGCGGGCGCGGCGGGCTCCTTGGGCGTGCACGATGTGAGTGCAATCGCGGCGACGACCAGGCAGACCGGACCTCGCCGGATCCAACGTTCAATATCGCGCGCCATCCGATCCTCGCACAGGCAACGCGGACGCGCCGGACTGCGCGGTCTTCCCTTCGGGCTTGGGATTCAACGCGGCCGGCGCTGAGTCCAGGCGTGCCAGGGGCCCCACCAAGTCGCCCTTGCGCAGTGGGCGAGAGCTGAGATTCACCTGGAATTCGTGCCCGCGGAGGCCATCGGGGTCGCTGGAATCGCGCATCTCGAAGCCAACCAGTTTGGCCGCCACGCCTGGTGCTCTGCCCCACAGCACGAGGTCGATCGAAGCGCCCATCTCCAGGGGGACCGCGGGGGGCTGGAGCAAAATCGCGAGCGGATCCAATTCTCGATCCAAATGCAACGGCGCGAGCGCGCGCCCTCGCTGGTCCTCGATCACCAATTGTGAGAGATCGATCGAAGAAGAGGACGGCAAAATGTCCGCGGCTTCACCTGCACGCCATTCGAGGCGAAGCCTCCAGGGTTCGCCCTCGTCGAGTGCATAGCGCTTGCGAAGCGCCTGAGACTGGAAAGCCTGACGGCCAGCATCGAGGTCCGCGGGCGCAAGCCAGAACACCAGCGTCGAACGCGCCAGCTCCAACTCTCCGCCGAGCACCTCCTGAGTCGTCTCCGGATCCACGCGAGCCGGCGGTCGCGATGGCACCAGCGAGACTCCGGGATGGCGCATCCACCACACGGCGCACGCCGAAAGAACCAGCGGCACGAACACCACGAGCGGACCATTCCACGGCGCCCGCGAACCCGGCGACGCCGCCGATGCAGGCTCGCGAACCTCGCGCGGCGAGACGCCCTCGCTCAAGACTTGTCCCAGTCCTTCTTCTTGCTGTCGTTCCACCACGCCTGCCACTTCTGCGGATCGGTCTCCTGGTGTTTGGTCAGACGTTGAAGGCTGGTGATGATCGGCGCGGAGATCGTGTCCCACTTGTCCTTGTCGGCCTGATTGGGCGACTGAACGTCGATCATTCCCTTGGCCGGCATCAGCGCGCTCTTGATCAGTTCCTCGACATTTTCCTTGCGCACCTTCTGATCGGCCTCGGCGAATTCACCGAGTGCTTCGGCGCTGGCGGCAATCACCGCCGGCGACTTGTCGACCAAAAGTTTGATCAAGAGCTTGCGCCCGTCTTCGTCGCGGGTCTTGCCCAGCGAAGTGATCAGCTTGCCCTGCAGCGGCAGGTCCTTGCGATGGTCCTTGTGTCCGATCCACTTCATCAGTATCGGCGCGCTCTCCGGCCCCATCATGCGCAAGCTGACCGCCGCGGCCATGTAGAGCTTGT
>JANMRV010000136.1:0-2264 GCA_031388685.1 Planctomycetota bacterium | reverse complement strand
GTGGAACAGCGCACGCGCCAAAGCCACGCGCTGGCGCTCGCCGCCGGAAAGCTGGCTCGGCCGGTGCGCGTCGCGATCGGCCAATCCAAAGGTTGCCAGCAATTCGCGCGCGTGTTCGACGTGCTGTTTGCGATTGCGCTGAAAAGTCCCGCGCGACTCGTGGATCATCGACGGCAGCATCACGTTCTCGACAGCGTTCAGCTCGGGCAACAGGTGATAGAACTGGAAGACGAAGCCGATCTGCTGATTGCGGATCATCGCGCGCTGTCAGAGCGAAAGCTCCCAGGCGCTGGCGCCGTCGATGAGTACCGTGCCTTCGCTCGGCCGGTCCAACAGACCCAAGATGTGCAGCAGCGTCGACTTGCCCGCGCCCGAAGTGCCCGTCAGCGCCAGCAGTTCCCCGGGGTACAGATCCATGTCGACGCCGTGCAGGATCTCGAGCTTGCGGTCGCCGATGCTGAACGATTTGCGTATGGCGCGCGCCGAAAGGATCGGCTGCGTGCTGGCGGGCTTAGAGCTTTCGCGCACGGTCTGGATCATTCGTGCCTCAAGGCCTCGAGCGGATCGAGTTTGGCGGCGCGCCAGGCTGGGATCGCGGCGAATGTGATCGCACAGGTGAAGGCGCCGAGGACGATCAGCGCGACCGGCAGCACCTCGACCACACTGGGGATCGTGTCGAAGAGATAGACATCGCGGTTGAAGATCTCGATCCTGATTTCGCGCGGCTGGCCGAACAGCGACACGACCCAGGTCAGGAACTGGCTGAAGGAGCCGCTCAGCCAACGCTCGACGGCGTCGATCTTGAGCGCCCCCCAGGTGCCGACGATCGCGCCGAGCAGCGCGCCAATCAACGCATCCCAGACCGCCATCAGCAGCACAGTCGTCATCACGCCGCTCGGGGACGCGCCGAGCGCGGACAGGATGCCGATGTCGCGGCGCTTTTCCGTGACCATCATCGAGAGGATTGCGAAGACCGTGAAGCCGGCGACGAGCAGCACCAGGCTGAGCATGATGCCCATCAATACGCGCTCGTTCTCGATCGCGCCGAGCAGTACGCCGCGGAACTGTTGCCAGGTCTTCACTTCGCCCTCGTAGCCGAAGATCAGTCCTTTCGCGCTCAAGCGCGGGCCGAGCTCCTTGCGCACGTCGTCGGCTTTCTTTTCGAACTCTGGTTTGAGCTTGACCAGCACTTCGCTGAAGCGCATCGGGCTGGAGAGGAAATCGACCATCTCCGCGCGCTCGACGTAGATGCGCGACATGTCCATCTCGTTTTCTTTCGAGCGGAACGTGCCGAGCACGATGAAGCTGCGCGAGGGCGTCTTGAAGCTCCCGCTGCGGCCCTGGTCCTCGACCACGGTTGCCAGCATCACGCGATCGCCGCGGCGCAGGCCGAGGTTGCTGTACAGCTTTTCGCCGATCACGACGCCCTTCTCGAAGGGCGTCGGGGCGTAGCGCTCGGGCACGTCGAAGGGGTGCTCGAGATCCTCGACCCTGGCTCCGCGCTTCGGCGCGAGCTCGAGCGCGGCCTTGAATTCGGTGGCGGCGAATTCGTCGGGGATGTCGATCCCGACGATCTGTACCGCGGAGAGGTTTCCGCTCTGCGAGTTCGACAGGATGCGCACGATGCTGCCCGCGTCCGCGCCTTCCTTCGCGATCTGGCAGTACCAGACCAGGTGCGGTGCGGCCCCGGCGATGCGCGGATCGGCGCGCAGCTCGGCCAGGAGCTTGGCCGGTTCGAGCGGCACATCGCGCGACTTGTCGACGCCGAAGTACGGCGACACGACGATGTCCGAAAGACTGCCGCGCACGGAGCGGCGGGTCTCCTCGAGGAACCCGGTCATGATCGACAGGATCAGGATCAACGCGGCGACGCCGACGAAGATGCCGCCGATGCCGATCAGGTTGGTCTTGCGCGCCCTCAGGTAGCGCAGGCTCAAGAACCAGCGGAACATCAGGCTTTCGGGGGCGTCTCGGCCGTCTCGACGACTTCGGAAGCGGGCGAGCGCGGCCGCAGCGCCGGGAAAAGCAGCACGTCGCGGATGGTGTCTTGCCCCGTCAGCACCATGACCAGTCGATCGATGCCGATGCCCAGGCCGCCTGCGGGCGGCATGCCGTATTCGAGCGCCTGCACGTAATCGATGTCGATTTCACCGGGCGCTTCCGGGTCCTTCGAGGCGACCTGCTCGGCAAACCTCTGATACTGATCCGCGGGATCGTTCAGTTCGCTGAAGGCGTTGCCGAGTTCCATGCCGCCGAGGAAAACT
>JANMRV010000131.1:0-11269 GCA_031388685.1 Planctomycetota bacterium | reverse complement strand
TGTGCGTCATGACTGACGGCAAGAGCCCAGTGCGGCAGTTCCGCTCGCTGGGATCCGTGCGGGGGGCGCCGGGTAACCGGCGGCCCTACCGCGATATTCCGCTCCTCGTTAAGCACTTCGATGGGCGTACTGTGGACGAATTCAGCTGACTCGGTGCATGATAGCGTCACTCAGATGAAGTCAATCGCACGCTTGATCTCCGCCCTTGGCCTTGTGCTTCAAAGTCTTGGCGGTGTTGCCATGGCACAGTCAGGGGTCATCGGTTGGGGCAATCAGGTATTCGACAGTCGCTGGAACAATGAGGCGTTCGTTGAAGTTTCGGCAGGCGACCTCCACACCATCGCGCGCCGCAGCGACGCCTCGGTCGAGGCTTGGGGCGACAACAGTTACGGCCAGTGCAACGTTCCCGTGCTCCCAGTCGGGATGGGCTACGACGAGATCTCGTCCGGGCAGGGATATTCTGTCGCGCGGCGCAGCGACGGGGCACTGCTGGCTTGGGGTCGCAACCTCGAGGGCCAGTGCAACGTGCCCGTGCTCCCCGCCGGGCTAACCTATGTCGAGGTCGCGGCGCACTTTGCCCACTCGCTCGCGCGGCGCAGCGACGGCTCGATCGTGGCTTTCGGCGACAACAGCCTTGGCCAATGCAACGTGCCGCCGCTGCCCGCTGGCACGAGCTGTGTCGAAATCGCGGCCGGCGAATTCCACTCTGTCGCGCGGCTCAACGACGGCTCGGTCCTTGCGTGGGGCAACAATTATTTCGGCCAGTGCAATGTGCCGCCGCTCCCTGTCGGGCTCACGTACACGATGATCGCCGCCGGCCAGTTCCACACTCTCGCGCAGCGCAGCGACGGCTCTGTTCTCGGCTGGGGAGACAACTTCTGGGGTCAATGCAATATTCCCATGTTGCCCAACGGCGTCTCCTACCTGCGGCTCGAGGCGGGATCCAAGCACTGTCTCGCGCTGCTCAGCGACGGATGGATCGAAGCCTGGGGAGACAACCCCTTCGGACAGTGCAATGTGCCCGCGCTTCCCCTGGGGCTGAGTTACGTCGAAGTCTCGGCGAATTACTATCACGCCGCCGCGCGACGAAGCGACGGCACCGTCGTCACGTGGGGTGATGGTCCGAACGGCCAGCGCAACGTTCCTCCGCTTCCCACTGGCCTTGCGCTGCTCGAGATCGCGGGTGGCGGCACGCATACATTCGCGCGTCGCAGCGACGGATCGGCGGTGGCTTGGGGCAGCAACAACTTTGGCCAGTGCACGGTGCCCGCGCTGCCGGGCCCGCTCACTTTCGTGGAGCTTGCCGGGGGACGCGACCACAGTGTCGCGCGACGGAGTGACGGCTCGGTCGTGGCCTGGGGAAAGAACAACTTGGGCCAGTGCAACGTGCCCGCGCTGCCCGCGGGTTTGAGCTACGTTGAAATCGCGGCCGGTGAGTTTCACTCACTCGCGAGGCGCAGCGACGGAATGCTGGTGGCCTGGGGGTCGAACGCCAAGGGTCAGTGCAATGTGTTCGCGCTTCCCGCCGGGCTTTCCTACACCAAAGTCGCAGCCGGTGGCAGCCACACGCTGGCCCAGCGCAGCGACGCTTCGGTCGTAGCTTGGGGGCAGCACAATTTTGGGCAGTGCAATGTGCCTCAGCTCCCCGCCGGCGTCGTCTATGTGGAACTCGAAGCGGGGCAAGGCCACAGCGTCGGGCTCTGCAGTGATGGTTCGATCGTGGCCTGGGGCCTCAACGACTTCGGGCAGTGCAACGTACCTGCACTGCCGGCCGGCATGAGCTACATCCAAGTCTCGGCGGGTACGAGCCACACGGTCGCGAGGCGCAGCGATGGCTCGGTCGTGGCCTGGGGGCGCAACCAATTCGGTCAGTGCAACATCCCCGCGTTGCCCAGCGGCTCCTCCGTCGTGGAAATCGCGGCGGCGGACAATCACACCGTCGTACGGCTGGATGGCGTTTGCGCGCTTCTTCCAGCGACCTACTGCGTGGCGAAGTTGAACTCGCTCGGCTGCCTGCCTCAGATCGGATCGAGTGGCACGCCGAGCGCGACCGCCGGCGTCGGCTTCATGATCCGCGCCGCGAATGTGCGCAACCAGAAAGCGGGCCTATTGCTGTACGGCCTCAACGGTCAGGCGACCACCCCGTTCCAGGGCGGGACGTTGTGCGTCGCAAACCAGGTCAAGCGCACGTCCGGCGTGAGTTCCGGCGGCAGCCCGAGCGGCGACGATTGCAGCGGCGTGTACTCGATCGACTTCAATGCGTTCGCGATCGGCTCGCTGGGTGGCAATCCTGCCGCAGAGCTGCAGACCCCGGGCACGACGGTCGACGCACAATGGTGGGGTCGCGATCCCGGTTTCGCAGCGCCGAACAATACGACGCTGAGCGACGGCCTCCACTTCATGATTTGCCAGTAATTGCGCCAGGATACGGTACCAGGTTCGACTTCGTGACTTGCCGGCCGCGCGCGAGCGCGTCGCTGTTGGCGAAGTCGAACCTGGTGCCGTGTGCGCCGGTCAAACCGGCATGAGGTAGAGAATGCGAGATTCTTACGGTGAAGGGTTAGCCACCCAACTGGCCCCGAGTCATGCGCAGGCACCCGCGAGGGTGTTTGTTGAAGCGTTGACAGGGGAACGAACGGACTGGGTATTGAGCCGCGAAAATAGGTCAACTCCAGGATGCCGACGCCGTACGGAGAAGCGGAAGGCAACACGACCGACGACGCCATGGCGAGTCGCGCGGTCGATCCTGCGCGGTCTTAGACCCCAAGCACGCTCGGAAACATCATGTCAGGGAACCGGGAGATCCCGCGCTTGGCCTCAGCTCACGAAAAATGGAACCGAGGTCCGCGCCGTGAAGCCGACAGAGGCGACGACGGCGATGCACGAACACGGGAAGTCAGACAGTCGCGCAGTACCGACGAAGTCCGCGAACGAAGCCAGCGGTGCGCCGCTGGCGGAGGAGCAGATGGAGGGAAGGCGACTGGCCAACAGCAACTCGACCGACTGCCACAGCCACCGGGCTCAGTACCGGACTGCGGTTGTCACAGGCAGTGGAACGAGTACGACAGGTCGAACAGCCTGTGCGTCATGACTGACGGCAAGAGCCCAGTGCGGCAGTTCCGCTCGCTGGGATCCGTGCGGGGGGCGCCGGGTAACCGGCGGCCCTACCGCGATATTCGCCGTATTTCGGTACCATACTTTCGTACGCATCCGGATGGGGAAGTTGGTCCCGCGCGACCCGCCCAGTCTGGCCGTTGTCGGGCCGATCGCGTAACTTGCACAAACCGTGGGCATGCATCCGATCCTTCAAGAGCACGAGGCGCAGGTCCAAGCCCTGTGCGAGAAGCACCGCGTTCATCGCCTCGATGTGTTCGGGTCGGCGACGCGCGATGACTTCGATCCTGCGAGCAGCGATATCGACTTCCTCGTCGAATTCGACGATCTTTCGATGAAAGAGCATGCGGACTCATACTTCGGCCTGCTCTTCGACCTCGAGGATCTCTTCAAGCGGAAGATCGATCTCGTGGAACGGGAGCCGCTGCGCAACCCGTACTTCATCCAGGAGATCGAAGAGACACGGGTCCGATTCTATGCAGCATAGGGTGCACAAGTACCTCTGGGACATGCTCGAGTGCTGCAAGCAGATCTAGAGGTTCACGGCGGCCAAGTCGTTCCTGGATAATGAATCGGATCCGCTGCTGCGGGCCGGTGTCGAGCGCACGTTCATCACGCTCGGTGAGGCACTCACTCAACTGCGAAAACTCGATCCGCAGGAAGCGGACCTGATCCTGCAGTCGCGTCGCATCATCGCGTTTCGCAATCTCCTCATTCACGACTACGGAGGAGTTCGAAGCGCCGACGTATGGCAGACGGCTCGCGAGCATGTTCCGGCGCTGCTACTACAGCTCCAACACCAACTCGAGCTGACCTGAGTCTCGATCAACGCGAGGTGGGGAATACGGGGCGCATAGGAATTCCAAGCCCCTGGCCATGCCTTCACGGTAGGACTGGCGGGGTGGGTGGGGGCCGCGAAGCGGGACGCCGGTGAGCCTCTCGCTGGAGGTGGCAGCACTCAAAGCGCTTACGGAGCCACGCAGGCCGGCAATACGGCCAAGAAGCGCGCGGTGGTGGCGACGACGCGCAAGCTTGCGGTGCTGCTCTTCGTGCTGTGCAAAGCAGGCGTCCCCTTGACGAGGTCGAATTCGCGAGCAGATTCGGCAAAGGCCCCGTGGGGCCCCAAGGGAATCGCCGTGTCGAAGCTGCGGACGAGGTTTTCGGGAGGGACAGGATAGCTACCTCCTCGCTTTATTGCGGGAAGCGCAACCCAGTCTCTCGGTCGCGCCTATCCTTCCGTTTCCGAGCGTCGAGTACTGAACAACGAGTACGAATCGTGACCTCCCGCTCCGTTGGCTCAAGAGCCTCTGCGGAGATCGGGCCCGTTCGATGACCGGCGACACGGGGCCAGCCCACACGTTGCGCAATCAAATCAAGCACAGCCGGCTTCAGGCCCCCCGGAGATGCGCGCGGTCCTGACTCCACTCCATCGCGAGCAGCGCGGCGATCGTCCCGACGCAGATCAGCGGAGACGCGAGCAATTTTACAGCAAACACGGCGACGATCGTCAGGATCAGCGCGATCACCATCATCGCGTTGAACCACGATTGTTCGGCGGCGATCGCTTCGGGCGCGACAGAGAGCGGCTTTTCGATTCCGAAGCCGCTGTAGATTTGGCGCACGACCGTCAACGTGGCGAGATACGCGACTGGAACCATGCGCAGCGCGAACGCGATGCCGCAGAATTTCCAGGCTAGTGCACCTAGCACGAGGTAGAGCGGCACGAGGAAGCGCACCGCGACGGCTTTCAATGCGGCGTTGTCGATCTGTGCCTTGGTCAACGGCGCGCCGTCGAGGATCCAGCGCGCGCGGTGCGAAGCGCTGACGGGAACGTGTGCCAGGAGAATCGGCAGGTAAACGCCAGGCGTGAACAGCAGCAAGGAGAGCAAGGCCTGCACTTCGCCACTTTCTTCGCCGCGCGCGCCGACCAGCAGGAAGGCCAGCGGCAAGCCGATCAATGGATAGGTGCGCAACACGAACTCGCGTTCCTTGGGCAGCGCCTCGAAGACCAGTTCGAACACGCCGCGTTCGCTCGCGCGCACCCACAGGCGCGTGGCCAGCCAACGCAAAGGCGCGAGCGCGAGTCCCATTGGCGATGAGCCGCGATGCGCAGCCGCGATTCTTGGCGCAGGCACGAAGGCGAGCAGCGCCAAGGAGACGCAGGCGACGAACACGCCCGCGTAGGGCCACGCGCTCACCGGCGGCAGCGGGCCGAAACGCGCGGCGAACCAGGCGGGAGGGAAATACGCGAGGCCGTGCCCGTCCGGCGATTCAAGAGTGCGCAGCGCGTCGAGGTGCCGCAGCGACAGCGCGCCTCCGACGATGGCCGCGAGGAAAAGGCTCGCTTGCAAGAGCACAAGCAACGCAGGAGCGCGCGCGCTGAACAGTCCCATCGCCAGCGCAAGCAGCGCGGCAAGGAACATCGATTGCGCGAGGCCGGCGACGATCAATCCAAATCGCGCGGGCAACGAAAAGCCGTGGGCCATGAATGCGGCCGGAACCAGCGCGCCAAGTGTCAGAACTCCGAGCACGATGCACAGATGTCCGAGACGCGCCAGACGCAAGTCGCGATTCGTCACAGGCAAGGCACTGACCCAGGCGTCGGCTTCGTCCCGGACCAAGAGATCGCCGAGTTCGCCAAAAAGCGGAATCACTACCAGGAACGCCGACACCGAGAGCGCGAACAACGCGAAGCCGAATGGCGGAAGATCCGCGGGCGCGAGCGCGCAAAGGACGGTCGACGCAAAGGCCTGCATGTACAGCGATGCGATCGGCAGGCGGGCGCCGTCGCGCTGTGCAGCGAGACGCGCGCGCAACAGGATCATCGCTCGTGAAGCCATCGTCGGCGGTTACAGTAGCGTCCCGATGAAGTTCTTCATCCCTGGGCCGGTCGGCCAACTCGAAGCGATCCTGTGGGAGCCGCTCAACGCCGAGATGCCGCGCGCCGCTGCGGTGGTGTGCCATCCACACCCCCTGGCCGGCGGCACGATGGACAACAACATCGTCTTTCGCACCGCGCGCGGGCTGCAGGCCGCCGGCCTGGCCGTGTTGCGCTTCAATTTTCGCGGCGCCGGCGCGAGCGAGGGTGGCCACGACGGCAACGGCGCCGAAGAGCTGGATGCATCCGCCGCGTTGGACTGGATGGAGCAACGCTTTCCCGGCCTGCCGCTGTGGGGCGCCGGTTTTTCCTTCGGCGCGCGCACGATGGCCGGGCTCGCCGGACGCGATCGGCGCATCGCGCGCCTGTTGTGCATCACGATGCCCTGCCGCAGGTTCGATTGCTCGTTCCTGCGGAAGGTCCTGCCGCCGACGCACGTCGTGATGGCCGGCCTGGACGAGTTCGGGAATCTCGCCGATCTTTGCGCGCTCGTTCCCGACCTGCCTGCGCACGTCGAGACCGAAGAAATTCCCGGCGTCGATCACTTCTTCAAAGGCAAGACGCCTGAGCTAGAAGCACGCGTCAAGACCTGGGCCCAAACACAATTCGCCAACGTTCCATGAGCGACCAAGAATCCAAGTGTCCGGCCGACAAGCAGCCCTCGATCCGCCGCCTGATGATGCCGAACGACACCAACGCGCTCGGCACGATCTTCGGAGGCGTGATTCTCTCGGAGGTCGACCTAGCCGCGGCGATCGAAGCGCACCAGTATCATCCCGACAAGATCGTCACGATCGCGATGGATCAGATCGAGTTCCGCCAGCCGGTTTTCGTCGGCGACCTGGTCTCGTTCTTCACGCACACCCTGCGCGTCGGGCGCACTTCGATCACAGTCGGCGTCTCGGTCTGGGCCCAGCGCGCGCGCGATCGCTCGCAGACGATCCACGTCACCGAAGCCAAGGTCACGATGGTCGCTGTCGACGATCAATTGCACCCGACGCCGATCGCGCGCCGGCCGGCATGACTTGAAGGACGGCGCGCGCCGTCCCATGCCTTGGGCATGGGATTCATGCATTCGCTCTCCGACGAGGTCGCGGCCATCGTCGAACGCACCGGACCGGCCGTGCTTCACGTGCGCTCGCTGCAGTCTGGCCAGGGCCGTCGTTCCCGCGGCGGCGGGATTTCGGGCGGTTCGGGAGTCGTCATTTCCGACGATGGATTGGCGCTGACCAACAGCCACGTCATCCACGGCGGGAGCGGCATCGAAGCCGAACTTTCCGACGGGCGCAGCGTGATCGTCGACTTGATCGGCGAAGATCCGGCGACGGATCTGGCCGTGCTGAAATTGCCTGTTTCGCAGGGTTTTCAGCCCGCGAGTCTCGGCGATTCCAATTCACTGCGGGTCGGTGATTTCGTGCTCGCCGTCGGCTCGCCGTTCGGATTGGCGCGCAGCGTGACGATGGGGATCGTCAGCGCGCTCGGCCGCTCGCTCGCCACGCAAAGCGGTCGGCTGATCGAAGGCGTGATCCAGACCGACGCGCCGCTCAATCCTGGAAATAGCGGCGGTCCCTTGCTCGACGGAGACGGCAAAGTCGTCGGCATCAATACTGCAGTGATTCAGGGCAGTCAGGGCTTGTGTTTCGCGGTTCCCGCGAACACCGCGAGCTTTGTCGTCGGCGAGATCCTTGCCCATGGCCGCGTGCGCAGGGCGTGGCTTGGCATCGCGGGTCAGGAAGTTCTCTTGCCCAAGCGCGTCGAGAAGGAATTCGGCCTGGCCAAGGCGCGCGGGGTCGCCGCCTTGCGTGTCGACGCCAGCGGGCCCGCCGCGCGCGCGGGCCTCTTGCCGCGCGATGTGATCGTGTCCTTGCGCAAGCGGCCGACGGAATCGGTCGCGGACTTGCATCGCTTGCTCGATCATCAGGCCATCGACGCCGAACTCCAGATCGAGGTTCTGCGCGGGAATCGGCTGCTCACGCTGACTGTCCGGCCGGCCGAAGTCGGCCTGCCCGGGGTGTGACGCAATTCACGCTTCGCAATGCGCGCGCAGGGCTTCATTCAAGAGCAGGAGCCAGCCTTCGCGCAAGGAAGTCGCGAGCGCCTCGTCGGCTCGGCCGTGCAGCGCGTCGGTGAAGCGCAAGACGGTCGTGTTGCCGCGGGCTTCGAGACGAAACGAATGATAGTGCGTATTGGGACCGCCCCAGGCCGGCGCTGAAACGCCCGAAAGCTCCAACATCGTCGGCGCCTTGACGCCGACGACGGTGGCCCAGATCAGGCCCTCGCCGTTGCCCCAGTCCTCGTACATTTTTCCGCCGAGCACGGGCTCGATGACAAAAGTCTTCGCCGCCGCATCGGTGTAGAAATCGCGCCGCCACCACGCGCCGGTTTCGGCCACGAGCGCTTTCCAGACGCGCGCGATGGGGGCCTTGATGACGATCTCGAGTTCTACGATTTGCACGCCGACGGGCAGGGTTGCGTTCGAGTTCTTGCTCATGGTTTCATTCCGTTTCAAGGCGGTTTTGCAGCGCCAACAGCGAGCGCGCGCCGCGCTTCGCAAGTGGGGTGACCCAACGTTCGTGCAGGCGCTCGAGCGGCACGGCATTGAGGTGGTTCCAGCGTTCGCGCCCGCGCCGCGTGGCGACGACGAGCCCTGCATCGACGAGCACGCCAAGGTGTTTCATTGTCGCGAAGCGTGTCGTCGGAAAGCTCGCGGCCAGCGCACCCGTCGTGCGCGGCGCCGTCGCGAGCAGATCCAGTATCGCGCGCCGCGTGGGATCGGCGATGGCGCGACACACGCGCGCGACTTCCGCGTCGGCTCGAGGGGCTGGGCACTGCCTGGCTGACATGTGTCCCAATGGTCACATGTAGGGGCGGCGACGTCAAGTGATTCGAAGGGGCAGGAGGGCCTCGAAGCCCGACTCAGATGCCGCGCGCCGTTGCGCACCGATCCCGCTGCAGGACCGCCCACGAAGCTAATCCCATCCCCGCGCTGCCGGCGATTTGAGTGCTGGGCGCGCTCGATACCATAGCGGACGTCCGGAAGGTCAGTGTCGAAGTCGAACCTGGTGCCGTGTGCGCCGGCCAAACCGGCATGAGGTAGAGAATGCGAGATTCTTACGGTGAAGGGGTCGCCACCCAACCGGCCCCGAGTGATGCGCAAGCAGCCGCAAGCATGCTTCTTGAGCGAATGATGGCGTAGCGCGGCTTGCGGGCAAACCGTGTCTCCCTAGCTGTCGCTCGACGTCACGTGCGGCGCCGCTGGCGTGCGGTCGCTTCCGAATTCGACGGCAAACTCATCCCGCGTTCAATAGATTCACACGATGCAAAGGCTAGAAGGTTTCATGAAAGCGGTGCCGGTGATCGTGATGTTCGTGGCCGCCGCGGGATGCGCGTCGCCGGCCGATCGCCCTCAAGGGTTGATGCCCCAGATCGACCGCATCTTCGCCGCCGATGAATATGCCGCGCCGCGGTTCGGGCCCGCGCGCTGGCTCCCAGGCGGCGTCGGCTACGCAATCGTCGAGCATTCGGCGACCGGGGCGGAAATCGTGCAATACGACGCCGCGACCGGCGCGCGCAGCGTGATGGTGGCCGCGGCGCGGCTGATGCCACCGGGAGCTGCGTCAGGACTGGACATCGACGACTACGCCTGGTCGAACGATGCAAAGCGGTTGATCATCTTCACCAACACGCGAAAAGTGTGGCGCGACAACACGCGCGGCGACTATTGGGTGCTCGACTTGGAGGGCGGACAGTTGCGCAAGCTCGGGGGCGACGCGCCCGAAGCCGCGCTGATGTTCGCCAAGTTCTCGCCTGACGCCCTGCGCGTTGCGTACGTTCGCGCCAACAACATCTACGTCGAGCGCCTAGACGACGGTTCCATCACGCCGATCACCCGGGATGGATCGCAGACCACGATCAACGGCACGTCGGACTGGGTGTACGAAGAGGAACTCGGCGTGCGCGACGCGTTCAGGTGGAGCCCCGACGGCCGGCAGATCGCGTATTGGCAGTTCGACACCACAGGCGTCGGTGTCTTCTCGCTGATCAACAACACCGACACGCTCTACCCCATAGTCACGAGCATCCCGTATCCGAAAGCCGGCACGACGAACTCCGCTGCGCGCATCGGCGTGGTAAGTGCGGAGGGCGGCGAGACGCGTTGGATGCGCACGCCGCGCGATCCGCGCGACTCCTATCTCGCGAGCCTGACGTGGAGCGATGCTGACACACTCGCCATAGGGCAGCTCAATCGGCTGCAGAACCAGCACGATCTCTTGCTCGCGGATGCGCGTACGGGCGAAGTGCGGCGCGTCTTCCGCGACGAGTCGAAAACTTGGGTCGACCTCGGGGTCGCCCGTGAGATCGACGGCGGCAAGGCGTACCTCCGGGAGAGCGAACGGGATGGCTGGCGGCACATCTACCGCGTGCTCAGCGAGGGAGGCGACGCGACGTTGCTCACGCGTTTCGACGCCGATGTCATCGACGGCAACATTGGCGCGAACGAAGCGCAGGGCCTCTTGTACTTCAGCGCTTCGCCGCACAACGCCACGCAGGCGTACCTCTATCGCTCGCGGCTCGACGGGACCGGAAAGCCCGAGCGTGTTACGCCGACCGACCAGCCCGGGTGGCACGAGTACACGCTGGCGCCGGGCGGGCGCATGGCGTTCCACACCTGGTCACGCTTCGACCAGCCGAACTCACTCGAAGTGGTGACGCTGCCCGATCACGAGGCACTGCGTCAATTGACGGATGCGACGGCGCTCAAGACCAAGTTGATGGGGGTGCTCGAGCCGCCGGTCGAGTTCTTCAAGGTCGGCATCGGCGCAGACGTGTCGCTCGACGGCTGGATGCTCAAGCCCTCGACCTTCGATGCGTCGAAGCGCTATCCGATGATCGTCTTCGTGTACGGCGAGCCGGCCAGCGTCACGGTCACCGATCGCTGGGGTGGAGGAAGGATGCTCTTTCACCGCGCGATGGCCGAGGCCGGGTACCTCGTCGTCAGCTTCGACAATCGCGGAACGCCGGCGCCCAAGGGTGCGGCGTGGCGCAAAGTCGTCTATGGCAGCGTCGGCGATCTCTCGTCGAAGGAACAGGCTGATCCGAGCAACGGATGCAGAACCCAGGCTGGTCTCTTGCCGTTCGAACGCGTGCGCCTGTCGGGCCTGCTGTCCGTTTGAGCACTGGGATAGGCCGAGCTCCACGATTTCTGCGAGCCTTGACTACCGAGTCACGATGGCTTCGCCGACGCAAGTCCAAGTGTCGAAGCAGTCGTTGCCCCAG
>JANMRV010000121.1:0-1065 GCA_031388685.1 Planctomycetota bacterium | reverse complement strand
CCGCGGAAAGTTGGCGCACGTGCTCGAGAAAGCCAGGCGCGGCGATCCGCCGCGAAACTTCGCTCGCCGCGGCCAGCGCCAGCGGTCCACCGCCGAACGTCGTGCCCATCAATCCATCGGGTGTCGCCGCCGCATGATTGGCGCGCGCCACGGTCAGGCCGATCGGAAAACCGCCGGCCGCGCCCTTGGCGGTCGTGAACATGTCGGGCATCACGCCGAAATGCTGCGAAGCCCAGAACGAGCCCAAACGGCCGTTGCCGGTCTGCACTTCGTCGAAGATCAACAGTGCGCCGCTCGCGTCGCAGCGCGCGCGCAAACCGGCGAGAAATCCGGGCGCGGGTTCTTGCACGCCGGCCAGGGACTGGATCGGTTCGAGGATCACGGCGCCCACGCTCGAATCGATCGCGCGCTCGGCCGCGGCGAGATCGTTCCAGGGAATGCGCACGGCTTCGAACGGCGAGCCAGGAAACGCGAGACGTTTCGTGTCGCTGACGCGCGCCGCGGCTGCGGTGCGGCCGTGGAACGCGCCACTGAAACTGACGACCTTGGCCCGTCCAGTGATCGCCAGCGACGCCTTCAGCGCGTTTTCATTCGCTTCGGCGCCGGAGTTCGTGACGAACACGCTCCAGTCGCCGCGCGGCAGGAGTGCTTCGAAGGCCGCCAGGAATTCGCAGCGCGGCGCGTGGTCGAGCAAATTGGTCGCGAACGACCAGTTCTTCCACTGCTGCTGGAGCACCTGACCGAGCTGTAGATCTCCGGCTCCAAGCGTGTTGACGCAGTGACCACCGTAGAGATCGAGCACGACGCGTCCGTCGCGCGTGACGAGTTCACTGCCTTGCGCCGACACGATGTCGATCGCGATGCGCTTGTAGGCGGGCCATTCGTTCAGACTCATCAGCAAACCCCCAATCCGGAGCGGGACAATCCCCAGCTCTCCGGGTAATCGAGCATCAGGTTGAGACACTGCAACGCCTGACCGGCGCCGCCTTTGACGAGATTGTCCAAGGTCAATGCGACCGTCAGCACGTCGTCGCGCACGGAAACAGCGAGCGACGCGCGGTTGGA
>JANMRV010000066.1:0-1066 GCA_031388685.1 Planctomycetota bacterium | reverse complement strand
GGCGCTTCGGGCGGCTTCTGCGACTCGCCGCCCTGCGCGACGGCTCCCTTGCCCGAACTGCGCGAACTCGAGTCGCCAGTAGGAGTTAGGGCAACTCCCAGGACGACGGCGACGAGAAAAAGGACAGTCAGGACGACGATTTTTTCGAGCCTACCCATGGTGATCGAGCCCCGGAACTGGCCTCCCGGGGAGAGGTGAAGTGTGCGCGCGGACGGCGAGCTGGAAGAAACTGCGCGGCGCGCCGGCGGGCGACCGCGTAAGCCCAGTGGCAGGAATGACTTGCACGTCGCGAGCGGCGGCAGATCGGACCCGTTTGGACTGTGCGTTGTTTTCCGCACATGCTGCCGCCAAGTCAAAGGGAAAGAAAAAAAACCTGAAAGGATTTCTACCAGATGATGTGTGACCGACTTTCACCGACGCAGGATGCGGGAGCTATTGCGACTGTGCGAAGCCGCACAAGCCCGGGTTTGAAGGTGGCGACTTTGGCCCCGACCGCCCGTCCTATCCCCCACCGGTCCGGCCGAGTAGGCTCAAACCAGAACCGTGCCCGAAATCACCACCGCGCCGACCTCTGCCTCAGACGCCCCACCGGACCGGCTGAGTGAGCTGCCCCGCACGGACCCTGCGCTCTGGGCCCTGCTCTTCGCGTGCTTCGCCCTGCTCGTCGGCTCGTGGATTCGCCAGGAGGGTTATCAACTCGCTGACTCCGTTGAATACCTCGAGCGTGCCCAGGGCATCGCCTACGGCAATGCGCTGATCGACAGCACGGCGATTCGCAGTTTCGGTTTCTCAGGACTGCTCGTGCCGCTGTACTGGATCTACGACGCGCTCTCGCTCGACGAACCGGTTCGCATCATGCAGGCCGCGCAATTGCTGCAGATGCTGCTGACGCTCGCGCTGGTTTTCGTCAGCGCGCAACTGGCTGCGCGTTTCGTCGGACGTTCAGGCGGTCTGGCCGCGGGCGCGCTGCTCGCGTTCAATCCGATCGTGATGCGCTGGGGCGTCGAGCCCGTGTCGGGAATCGCGGCCGCGCTGTTCGTGACGCTGGCGGTCTCGCACGCGCTGC
>JANMRV010000039.1:0-10067 GCA_031388685.1 Planctomycetota bacterium | reverse complement strand
CGCGCTTCGTGATCGAGACCTATGCGCAGCCCGCGCTGGTCGGGGTAGCCGCTGAATTCGATCTCCGACACGCTCAGCACGCGCGGCGGGTCCTCGGGCCTCGAACCCTCGATCAGCGCGACATTGAATTCGCGGCCGGCGATGTACTCCTCGACCAGCGCGGGCTGCGCATAGGTCTCGATCACGAAGCGCGCCCGCGCGCGGGCATGGGCCTCGTCGTGCGCGACGGAATCGAGCGTGATGCCGTGGCTGGCGTCCTCGCGCGAGGGTTTGATCAACACGGGATAGCAAAGACCCGCCAGCGAATCGCCGGCCTCGCTCAGCAGCGCTGCGCGCGCAATGGGAACTTGGCGCGCCGCGAGCACGGCCCGCGCCAGCGGCTTGTCCAGGCACAGCGCCAGCGCCCGCGGACCGCTGCCGGTGTAGGCCATGCCGCTCAGTTCCAGGGCCGCGGCGAAATGCGATTCACGCCGCGCGTCGCCCTCGAGGGACTCGACCTGGTTGAACACGGCGTCGCAGCAGAGGCCGGCCACGAATTCAAGCACGTCGCGCGGCGCGCGAGGCGACTGGACGGCGCGCGCGCGCCAACCGCGTCCGTTGAGCGCCTCGACGATTCCTCGCACGGCTCCCTCGACGGAAGCCACCGCGAGCGAATCCTGGGTCAGTCCGGACGCCAACGCGCCGTCTGTGTTGTAGACCACCACGACCTCGCGCACGTCGCTCATCGGCCCAGCCCCAGACGCTGCACGGCGCCCTCGACGATGGCGAGGATCAGTCGGTCGTAGGGCAGGCCGGCTTTTTCGGTCAGGATCGCCAAGTCGCTCCAGCCCGGTTTCAAACCCGGCAGCGGATTGATCTCCAGGAATTTCGGCTCGCCATCGCGGCCCACGCGCAGATCGACACGTCCGACATCGCGACAATCGAGTGCGCGGTAGGCCAGCAGCGCGACTTCTTCCATGCGCGCAATCAAGGCCTTCGGCTGGCGTGGCGGCACGACGTATTCGAGGCGTTCGGCGAAGTTCACGTCGCGCTTGACGTCGAGCGAATAGACGAAATCCTCGCGCGCCGCGCAAAGCGGCACGATCTCCATCGTGCCGAGCACGCGCGCCGTCTTGCCCGTGCCGAGGATGCCGACCGTCGCCTCGACTCCCGGCAAGAATTCTTCGACCAGGGCCGGCTGGGCATAGTCGGCCAAGATCTTGCGCACACGCTGTTCGAGGGCGTGGCGGTCGTCGCAGCGCGTGCCGTCGCGAATGCCCATGCTCGAGCCCTCCGAAAGCGGCTTGGCGAACAACGGAAAAGTCAGCGCGCAAGTCTCGACCTGTCGCGGATCGTCGATCACCTCGAACGCGGCCGTCGGCACACCCACCGCGGCGACGAGCCGCTTGGCCACGGCCTTGTCGAGCGTCGTCGCGCAGGTCAACGGATCGGAGTGCGTGTAAGGAACGCCGAGCATCTCGCACAGCGCCGGCACGTGGGCCTCGCGCGAGCGCGAGCCAAAACCCTCGGCGATGTTGAAGACCAGGTCCACAGGCCGCTCCAGCAACTCGCGCACCAGCGCCTTGCCGCCGCCCAGGCGCACGACACGGTGACCGCCGCTCTCGAGCGCGCGCTCGATGCCCTCGACCGTCGCGAGCGAGTCGAATTCCTCCAGCAAATCGTCTGGAGCCTGTGGGCGCGCCGCCGCGGCCGCGGCGAACTCCGACCTCAGATCGTAGGCAATGCCGATCAACATGATCTGACCGGGCACGTCGCGGCGAACCGCGGCGCGCTGGAAACTCTGCGTCTCATCGACTCAGGTCTTCGCGTGGCCGTTGCCGGAAGCCTGCGTCGCGGGAACCGGACGCAGCGAAGTTCCGCGGTGCACCCAAGTGCTCTTGCCGACCACAAGTTCGTCCTCGCCGGACGGCGCTACCGCCGTGACCCGATTCTCGTAGAGCGGTGCTTCAGGCTCGCTCGACTTGGCCAGCCCGCGCTTGCGCGCCGGTTTTTTCGCCGGCCCGGTCTGCGTGCCGGCCGAAACCAGGCGTCCACCGCTGGGCGGCGGTTGCGGGTGCAACTCGTCGTTGTCCGGGCGCGGCTCGAAGTACTCGTACAGGTTGCCCTGGAAGTTGCGCAGCACGGCGCGGCCCTTGTCGCGCTCGTAGTGCAAAAGGTATTGCGGCGCCACCGGGATCTTCCCGCCGCCGCCGGGCGCGTCGACCACGTAGGTCGGAATCGCCAGACCGCTGGTGTGGCCGCGCAGGCCTTCCATGATCTCGAGCCCCTTGGAAATCGGCGTGCGGAAGTGCTCCGCGCCGCGGATCGGATCGCATTGATACAGGTAATACGGCCGCACGCGCATGCGCATCAGACCGTGGCACAGGGACTTGATCGTCTCGACCGAGTCATTGACGCCCTTGAGCAGCACGGCCTGGTTGTTGAGCGGGATCCCGGCGCGCGAGAGCTTGTCGCAGGCCGCCGCGGCCTCCGGCGTCAGCTCGCGCGGATGGTTGAAGTGCACGTTGATCCACAGCGGGTGATACTTGGCCAGCATCGCGCACAACTCGTCGTCGATGCGCTGCGGCAGGGCCACGGGCACGCGGCTGCCGATGCGGATGATTTCTAGGTGCGGAATCGCGCGCAGCTTCGAGAGGATCTGCTCCAGCTTGGCGTTCGAGTAGTTCAGCGGATCGCCGCCGGAAACCACCACGTCGCGCACCGCGGGCGTGCGCGCGATGTAGTCGACCATGCGATCGAGCTCGACATCCGGCGTGGCGCCCTCGTACATCGTGCGCTTGCGCGTGCAGTAGCGGCAGTAGATCGCGCAGTTGTTCGAGACCACCATCAGGACGCGGTCGGGATAGCGGTGCGTGATGCCCGGCACGGGCGAGAATTTTTCCTCGCCGAGCGGATCCTCTTCGCCCACCGCGCGAAAGAGATTCTCTTCCGCGAGCGGCACCACCTGGCGCAGGATCGGATCGTCGGGATCGTCCTTGTCGATCAGCGAGAGGTAATAGGGCGTGATGCCCATGCGGAAATCGCGCAGCACCTCGGCGCGGTCCTGCCATTCGTCAGGCGGGATCTCGAGATGTCGAGCCAGGGCTTCGAGCGAGGTGATGCGCTGGCGGAACTGCCAGCGCCAATCGCTCCAATCTGCGTCGCTGACTTCGGGAAAGTAGTGCGCGCGGCCGAGGCGGCGCGCGCGAAGAGATGGCTGCGATGCGTTGAGCTGCATGTCGTTGTGCCCGGCGCGCCTTCGGCTCGAGGTAGAGCGAGTCCGAGGGCCGTTCCGGATCGAAGAAACGTGAAGTGCAAGGCCCGTGCCCGCTCGCGCAAATGCCGCGCGCGGATTGGCCTAAGTGGTTGAAGATGCGCGCGTTACTGGCGCAAGCCCCGGACCCTCCCGAAAGAGTAGGGAGCGAAATCGGAACTACAAGCTCCGATCAATTCGGAGTCAGAGAATCCGATTCGCCAAGAGTCGGAAGTTGGGCCTCCGAAATCACTCGGCAACTCGCTAGCCTCTGCGCACCCATGCTCTCGCGCATCCTGCTCGCGCTCGACGACCCGGCTCTGGTGAGACGCCTGCGCCGAGCGCTGGTCCTGCCCGACGTGCTGGTCGAGGTGCTCAACCCCCGGGCGGAGATCGCGCCTGAGCTTGCGCGCCACTCGGGCGACCTGTTGCTGGTCAGCCGCAGTCTGCTGCCCGAACCGGCGACGACTGCGATCCAAACCTTGCGCGCCTTGCCCGAAGCGCCCGACGTCGTGGTGCTGACCCGTGCCGAGGACGGCGAAGACCGCGCGCGGCTTTTGGCGGCCGGAGCGCAGTCGGTCCTGATCGCGCAGCTCTCGCCGCCGACCCTGCGCGAAGTCTTGACCTCGATCCTGGCGCGCCGCGAGCAACTCGAGGCGCGCGGCGAGCGTTCACTCGGTCTGACGCCGCACCTCTCGGACTTCATCACTTCCAGTCCCGCGATGCACGCCTTCATGGGCCTGGTGCACCGCGTGGTGGCCTCGGACACGTCGCTGTTGATCCTGGGCGAGACCGGCGTGGGCAAAGAGCACCTCGCGCGCGCGATCCACGCCGAGAGCCCGCGCGCCTCGGGCCCCTTCGTCTCGGTCAACTGCGGCGCGCTGACAGAAACGCTCTTGGAGAGCGAACTCTTCGGCCACGAAGAAGGCGCCTTCACCGGAGCGACACGCGCACGGCGCGGCTGTTTCGAAATGGCCCACCGCGGGACGCTATTCCTCGACGAGATCGGCGAACTTCCGGCGCACCTGCAGTCCAAGTTGCTGCACGTCCTGCAGCGGCGCGAGATCCAGCGCCTGGGCTCGGAGTCCAAGGTCGCCATCGACGTGCGCGTGGTGGCCGCAACCAACCGCGACATCGGCGAAGAAGTGCGCGCGCGTCGCTTTCGCAACGACCTCTACTATCGCCTGAGCGTCGTCACACTTTCGATCCCGCCGCTGCGCGAGCGGCGCGAGGACATCGGCGCGCTGGCCGAGGCCTACGTCGAATACTATCGCCAGCACATCCGCCGCGACGTGCGCCGTGTGGCGCCCGATGCGGTCGAAGCCATGGCGCGTTATCCCTGGCCGGGCAACGTGCGCGAGCTGGTCAACATCATCGAGCGCGCCATGCTGCTCGCCAACGGCGACGAGATCACGCTGGCCGACTTGCCGGAAAGTTTGCGCGCTCCCGCGCCCGGCGAAGCCGATGTCGTGACAAAAGTGGTCACGCCGCACTGGGCCGGAGCCTCGTCCAAGTGGACCGAAGAATCGCTCGAAGAGGTTCGCCGTCGCGCGCTGGAGGCGATCGAACGCGCCTACCTCGAAGCGTTGCTCTCGCAAACCGGCGGCCGGATCGGACTCACCGCGTCGCGCGCGGGCATCCAGCCGCGCTCGCTGTTCGAGAAGATGCGCCGCTACGGATTGCGCAAGGAGGACTATCGCAAGCCGACCAAGCCAGAGCCCGTTGCCGCTGCGAAGTCCGCTGTGCGCCGTTCGCTCACGGGCTGACGCGCCAAAGCGTGCCCGCTGTCGCGTCGAGAACGTAGAGCAACCCCGCCGGAGTCTGAGTCAGCGACAGCACGCCCGCGGGCGTGAAGTCTCCGCCGCCGAGCACCGCCGCCGCGCAATCGGTCCACAGCGGACAGTCGCAGGTGTCCGCCGCTGTGCGCATGCGCCGCAGGATGCCGGTCGTCGAATCGATCCAGTAGGTGTCGCTCTGCGAAGTCGCGAGCGGCGAAACCGGAGCCGCCAGCGACGCCGCCTCGTTGTCGCCTTCGATCGTTGCATTGGTCCCGTTGCCGGCGCGCGTCGTGACCGTTCCGCTCTGGCCGAAGAGGGTCGTCGGCCCAAGCAGAATCTGGCGCAGGCGATGACCACCCGCTGACGCGGCGCCGGATTCGGTCACCAGCAACGATCCACTGCAAGTGACGGAGAGTCCATTGGGAGAATCGAATCCGGCCGAGGAAATGTCTCCGTCGCCGAAGAATGGCGCGCCGCTGCCGGTAAGCGTGCTCACGAAGCCCGAGGAAATACGCCGGATCGCGTGATTGGCGGTGTCGGCTACGAAGATGAAGGGTGTGAGCGGATCGGTCACGACCAACTGGCTCGGCCCTTGAAAGTGGAAGCGCGCCTGGCCCGTGCCCGGAATCGCGAGTGCCGTTCCATCGGCGAATCCGCCGACCGTGTCGGGCAGTCCGGCGAAGAAGCTGACCGGTTGGACCGCGCTTCGATCGACGAGCAGAAGCGTGTTTGACGTGTGCTCGATCACGAGCAACGAGGAGCTGTCGAAAACGCTGATCGCGGAAAGTTCCGGCGCGGCCGCGATGCCCACGCCGGTGAGCAGCGTCGCGACGGCTCCAGCGGCCAGCAGTTCGGTTTCCACCGGCAGCGCGCCGGACACATCGATCTGCACGACCGTGGCGTTGGCTCCCGTGGCGAACAACGTCTCGCTATCGCCTGCCGCGCAGACCTGCGAGAACGCGCCGATCGAAAGTGTGGCGAGAGTCAGCGCCGTCGGCGTCTGCCCAGGCGTGAACGTCTGATCGGGCCCCGTGCACCCGCCGGCGGCGAGCGAAGACGGCACGAGCTTGACGCCCTGCGGGCCGCCCTTGGAGTCGCGGCAAGCGCAAAGAACGGTCGCGAGAAGCATCCCGATCACAGACGCGCGGGCAAAGTCGATCATGGCGCAACAGTCTTGCGTGCCCCGCTCCCCAGGACAAGCACCGTCGTCTCGACTGCCGATCTCTGCGGCCTCTTCGCACTATTCGACGGCGTCCTCGACCGTCGCTTCGCCGTGGCGGGCGATCAAGTTGCGAGCTTCGCCCCCTTCGCGCGTCGCCAGCCGGACCGGCGCACCCCACAGGCGTTCGACACACAGTAGCGTCGCCTTTGCCGCATCGAGTTCGAGATCGCGGCCGTCATGATGGTGGCGCAGTTCGAGCATGCGCGTCGGCGACTCCCCCACCGAAACCAATTCGATCTGCGGCAAACCGCCCCACGAGAGATCCTGGATCAGTCGCGCTTTGACCCGTGCGGGATCGCGCTCGACGACCTCCGTGCGACCCGTTTTCGCGTTGGTGCCGTAGAGGAAAAGTTTTTGGCGTTCCACGAACTCGGCGTCGACCAAGAGATCGATCAAGCTCGCGTCGTTGTGGATGCGGCGCAGGCGAAAAATGTCCAGGCCCTGCTCGAAGGCCGAGCGGAAAAGTTCGATGCCGAGTTTGTAGGGATTGACGCGCCCAGGCGAGTCGGCGGTCGCACCGGAATGACAATCGGCGAAGTCGACGATTTCGGAATCGCTCAGCACGCCACCGGTCAACAGTCGCGCGTGCCAGAACGAGGCCCAGCCCTCGTTCATGATCTTGGTCATGCGCTGGGGCTGAAAATAGTAGGCCTCGCTGCGCACCATCTCGAGCAGCTCGCGCTTCCACTGCGGCAGGGGCGCGTGGGTGGCCAAGAATCCGAGCACGTCGAAAGTCGGCGGATTCGAAGCGTTGCGCACGTCGGCGCCGAGCCGGCGACGCAAGGGCAAGTAGGGATCGATCAGCGTTTCGAGCGATAGCGCGGTGTCGAGGAACGACTCGACCGTGTCCTGGCCCTCGCGGTCCATCGCTTGGCGCACCAGGTTCGAGTGCCAGCCCATGCGATCCAACATTCCGCGGTCGGTCGAAGCGAACCAGCTGTTGTGCTTGAAAAAATCGGCGTGACCGCAGACGTGCGCGATCACCAGTTTTTGTTCGAGGTGCGAATTGGTCTTGACCAGATAGGCGACCACGGGCTCGGTGTTGATCACCAATTCGTAAATGCGCGAAAGACCGTATTGGCGCGTCTTTTCCAGCCGTTCGAACTCCATGCCGAAACGCCACGAGGGATAGCGCGTCGGGAAGCCGCCGTAGGCCGCGACACCGTTGACGTCGTGGGCGTCGAGCAGACGGAAATCGAGTTTTTCGAAGTCGAGGCCGGCGGCGCGGGCGAGGCCTTGGATACGTTCGGACTGCAACTGCAGCGCGGGCGGAAGTTGCAGGTCGCTGGCGCGTGCGCTCGTCGCCATCGCTCAGCGCCCCTTGCCCAGAAATGCGCGGATGGCTTCGCTGATGTCGCTGCGGTCGTTGACGGCCGCGGTCACCAGGCGGTCCTCACCGGCGAGCGATTCGTCGAGGTCCTTCTTGAACTGGCCGGAGCCGTAAGCACTCTTGACCTGCCCGTAGCAAAACTGGTTGACGCGCGGGATCAACTCGTCGCGCAAGAGCGTCATGCAACGTTCGGTGTCGCGCGCGCTCCAGTTGTCTCCGTCGGAATAGTGAAACGCGTAAATGTTCCAATCCTCGGGCCGATAGCGCGTCTGGATCTGGGCCAAGCACAATTCATAGGCCGAACTGATTTTCGTTCCGCCCGACTCGCGCAAATGGAAGAACGATTCGCGGTCGACGATTTTCGCCGCCGCGTCGTGCACGATGTACATGACTTCGATCTGGTCGTACTGGCTGCGCAACCAGGTGTCGATCCAAAAGGCCTGGATGCGCACGATCTCTTTCTGCTCGCGGCCCATGGAGCCAGAAACGTCCATCATGTGGATGATCACGGCCGAAGAATGAGGCATCGGCCGCGGCCGGTTGGCGCGGAAGCGATAGTCCTCGCGCAACGGAACGACCTTGGGGTTTTTCGGATCCCATTGGCCGCTCGCGACCGTGCGGATCAACGCTTCCTTGAACGTGCGCCGCGTGTGGCGCAACGAATCGGGCCCGCGCGAGCGGATGTGGTCGTAGCGGCCGCCCTCGCACAGGATCGAATGCCTGCCGCGCGGCTGGATGAAAGGCAACTCAAGTTCGCGGCCGAGCATCGCCGCGAGTTCGTCGAGCTCGACTTCGACTTCGAGCGCGTGTTCGGCGCTGCCCTCGCCGGCACTGCCCGATCCAGGCTCGCCGTCGCTGGCATCGACCGAATCGCCGCGTTCGCCGGCGCCCTGGCCGACGCCGCTCTTGTGATTGTCGCCAAAGCGCAGGCGCGGCAATTCGATTTGCGGGATCGGAACACTGACCGCGCGATCCCCGCGCCGGGCGAACAGCTCGCTGGTGCTCAGGTAGCGCTTGAGGTCGGCGCGAATCCGGCCGCGCACGATTTCGCGAAAGCGCGCGCGGTCGGCTTCGATGCGCAACATGTTCGCGAAGGCCTGGCCTGGATCAGGCCGCCTGGGGCGGCGCCTTGGCGGCCGAGGTCCGGGCAAAAAGTCCGGCCACGTGGCTGAGCACGCGCGCGGCGGAAACTTCGTCGTAACCGAAGCGGCGCATCAGCCGGTCCTGGATCACGCGGATTTTTTCGTGGGCGTCAGGATCGATCACGGTCGAGACCATGGCGACGAGTTGGATCACGTCGCGGCGGTCCTCGAAGACCTTGTGCTCGAGTGCGTGGGCCAGGCGCTTGTTTTCGCGCCACTCGAACGTGCGGCCTTCGCGCTGCACGCCGGCGATGAAGTTCATCAATTCCGCGCGAAAATCGTCCTTGCGCGACTCGGGAATCTCGATCTTTTCCTCGATCGCGCGCATCAGGCGTTCGTCGGGAGCGCTGGCTCCGCCCGAACTGTCGAGCAAGGGCTCGCGCAGCGTCGCGGCACGCACGTTGTCGACGTACTTGGCGCACAGTCGGTCGAGTTCTTCGGCGTCGGAAGCAATCACGGCCTGCACTTCCTCCTGGAGTTTCTGCTCGTAGGCCTCGCGCGCGACGGCGACGAGTTGCACGTAGCGTCGGCGCGTCTCGTCGTTGGAAATGAGACTGTGGTGGCGCAGGCCGGATTCGATTTCGTCGAGCACGTCGAAGGCGTCGACGCAACTCTCGGCGCGCACCAACGCCTGGGCCAGACGATCCTGGACGTAGCGCGGCGAAATGCCGCTCATGCCTTCGCGCTGCGACTGCGCGCGCAGGTCGGCGACGTGTTCGGGGCCGAAACCCTGGACTTCTTCGCCGTTGTACAGGCGCGCCTTCTGCAGCACGCTCATGTTCGCGTGGGTCGGTTCTTCCAGGCGCGTCATCACCGACCACAGGGCTGCGATGTCCAGCGTGTGCGGCGCAAGCGTCGGCCAGCCGAGCTCGGAGTGCTTGAAGGCGCGCTCGTAGATGCGCCGTTCGTCGGCGATGCGCAGGTTGTAGGGCACGTCGATCTTGATCGTGCGGTCGCGAAAGGCCTCCATCAATTCATTGGTCGCGAGCTTCTTGTACTCCGGCTCGTTGGTGTGGCCGAGGATCACTTCGTCGATCGATGTCTGCGCGAATTTTTTCGGCTTGATCGAGTGCTCCTGCGTCGCGCCGAGCAGGTCGTAGAGGAAAGCCATGTCGAGCTTGAGCACTTCGATGAACTCGAGCAGCCCGCGGTTGGCGACATTGAACTCGCCGTCGAAGTTGAAAGCGCGCGGATCGGAATCCGAACCGTACTCGGCGATCTTGCGAAAATTGAGATCGCCGGTGAGCTCGGTCGAGTCCTGGTTCTTTTCGTCCTTGGGCTGAAAGGTGCCGATGCCGACACGGTCGCGCTCGGACAACGCGAAGCGGTTCACGCGCACGTGACCGGCCAACTTGGACCAATC
>JANMRV010000005.1:0-19322 GCA_031388685.1 Planctomycetota bacterium | reverse complement strand
CTTCCTGCTCTTGCCGTTTCATTGCACGCGCGGTTTTCAGTAGCGGAAACATTTCCAGAAAGTTTTGCCGATCCGTTCGATTCCCTAAGTAATAATCAATGTCTTCGATGGTCACGAGATCATAGTTAATAATAAAACTATCACTTGGGAAAATCTTAAACGACGCACGTTTAGTAGCCGAACCCATATAGAAATCACCCCAACGTCCGCCCGCGTTCATGGCGACAGCACCGCCGACTTGACCGGGAACTCCAGCGAGCCCCTCGAGTCCGCTCCATCCCAACTGCGACGCGGTCCGCACGATGCCCGGAATCGTCGCGCCGCACCAGGCGACGAGACGTGTGTCATGATCCGCGCGCACGGCACCGGGTTCTGCTTCCCTGAGGGTCCACTCGGCGGTCATGTCATCGCCGAGGCCCGGCCGAATGATGTAGCGCAGGCGCGATGTCGAGAGCACGACGCCCGGCAGAACTCCGTCCTCGATCACCAGATTCGCGCCGCCGCCGAGAACGCGCGGCACGAAGCCGCGTTCGCGCGCCGCGCTCCAGGCGCGCGCGAGTTCCTCGGGATTCGCCGGTTCGAGCAACCACTGCGCGCTGCCGCCGACGCGCATGGTCGTGCGCTCGGCGAGCGACGCGTTAGGCAGGGCTGCGCAGGGCCAGTTCAGCAAGGAGTTCATGCTTCACATCTTCGATGTCGCCGGCGCCGAGCACCAGGCCCACCGCGTTGTCGGGCAGGCCCTTGGCGAAAACCCGCGTGCTCGCCGATTTGTCGCCCGGCGCCACGGCGGCGACGTTGCAGCGATCGAGCCCGGCCACGATGTCGTTCGCTCCCGCGGAGTGCGCACCGTCGACGTGCGTGCGCGCGCCATAAACGTCGGAAATCACGGCGCGATCGGCGAAGCGCAGACTCTCGATGAACTCGTTCAGGAAACGCGCGGTGCGGCTGTGCTGGTGCGGCTGGAAGAGCACGTGCAGCGGGCGGCCAGGGAAGACGCGGCGCGCGGCTTCCAACGTGACGCGCACTTCGGTCGGATGGTGCGCGTAGTCGTGCACGATTTCCGTGCGTCCGACCGAGCCCCAGGATTCGAAGCGGCGCTTGGCTCCGCCGAAGACTTCGAGTCCGCGCGCGGCGGCGAGACCGACGTCCATGGTCTCGAGTTCCCAGAGCTTCATGCACGAACCGATCACCAGGCTCAGAGCCAGGGCGGCGTTGTCGACGTTGAAATGACCGGGGACGCCGACGTGGATCTCGGGGATCTCGAAGCCGGGCCCGCGCAGACTCATCGTGAAGCGTCCCTGCCGCTCGCCCACCAGGCCGGCGAAAATGTCGCGGCCAAGACGCCACACGGTGCAGCGCGCCGCCGATTCGACACCGCGCGGAACTTTTTCACCGACGACGAGCAGGCCCTGAGGATGCACGCGATCGGCGAAGCGGCTGAAATCCTTGTGGATCGCTTCGGTGGTACCGAAGTAGTCGAGGTGATCGTCCTCGACGTTGGTGATGATCGCGCTGTGCGGTGCGAGCTTCAGGAACGAACTGTCGTACTCGCAAGCCTCGACAACGAACAAACCCGCGGGTTCTTCGACGATCGCGTTGGTGCCGAGCTTGCTGCAGATTCCGCCGATGATCGCGCCCGGCTGCGGCAGGTCGAGGGTCTTGGCCACGCCGCGCGACGCGTGATACGTGAGCCAGGAGGTCGTCGTCTTGCCGTGCGTGCCTGCGACCGCGAGCGTGCGGCCGGCGGGCGTGATGCGGCCCAGCAATTCGGAGTACTTCAACACCGCGATGCCGCGCTCCTCGGCTTCCCGCACTTGGGGGTCCTCGCGCGAAATCGCGGCCGAGCGCACGAGCAGTTCGACGCCTTCGGGCAGGTGCGCTGATCCCTGAGCACAAACGTCCACCTGAATTCCCATCGAGCGCAGCAACTCGACGTGCTGGCCTTCGGCGCGGTCGTGACCGCTGAGCTCGTGGCCATGTTCGAAGAGCACGCGCGCGGCACCGCTGACACCCGCGCCGCCGGCGCCTAGGAAGTGCACACGTTCAGGAATTCCTTGGCACAGCGCGCGCCCGGTCGTCGATCCATGACGGACGCTTGATTCTTGGGAACGTTGCATTTTGACCATTCAATGACTTGGCGAGATGGATTGGAAGCGTGATATCGATTGCCTGGCGAGCTGTTCGACTTCTTCGAACATGCGCGAAGCCCCGCCCAGCGGAACGATTCCTTGCAGCGCGAGCGCCATCGCGCGTCTTTCGTCCGCTCCAGAAGTGCCGCACAGGCGCAAAAGTTCGCGCGCGAGTTCGGCCGAGAGTTCGCTCTCCTGCACGATGCGCGCGCCGGCGCGCAGTTCGCGCGCATTGCTTTCCTGATGGCGATCTTTGTGATGCGGGTAGGGCACGATCCAGGCCGGCCGACGCATGGCGCCGATCTCGGCCAGGCTCGAAGCGCCACCACGGCAAAGCACCAGACTCGAGGCGCGCAGGGCCTTGGGCACATCGTGAACGTATTCGACGCCAAGGTAGCCGCCGCCATCGAGCGGACCTTCAGCGCGCCGGCCGGGACCGGTCTGGTGCAACACCGAGATGCCGTCATGGATCCAAAATGGCGCATATTCAGCGACAAATCGATTGATTCCGCCGGCGCCCTGACTTCCGCCGAGCACGGCGAGCAGCGGCTTGGACGGATCGAAGCCGAGTTCCTCGCGAGCCTGCGCCGACTGTGCTTCGCTGGGTTCGCCGGCTTCGAATTCCGGCGCGAGCGGCGGGCCGATCAGAACATCGCGCGGGCCTGCCCCTTCGGGAAGGGTCGACTTCCAGGCGTGCAGCACGCGCGTCGAACTCGAAGCGAGCCAGCGTGTGGCGCGGCCGGCGTGGGCATTGATCTCGAGCAAGGCGGTCGGCAAGCCCAGGGAACGCGCCGCGAGCACCGCCGGCAGCGAAGTGAATCCTCCCAGGCCGACCAGGACATGTGAACGGTGTTCGCGCAGCGCGCGGCGGGCTCGCAAGACCGCGGGCAGCGTGTGGATCGCAAGACGCGAAAGGCTTGGCGCTCCACCGCCTTCGGGCTCGAGCGCCAGCGTCACGCGCTCGAGTTGCGCGGGCGAAAGTCGCGCCTCAGCACCCGCCAGCACGCGGGCTTCGACCGCGCGGCCGGTCTGGAACCAAAGCACGTCCTCGACGATCTGCCTGGCCCGCGGCGCGGCGAGCAGATGCAGGCCGGGCACGATGTGTCCGCCGGTCCCACCGCCCGCGAGCGCGATGCGCAGCGGAGACGTTGCTAGAGCTCCGGCGGCAGAGTCTGCTCGACGTTCCAATGTGTTGCTCCGCGATGCGTCGAAGCCGAACTCGAACTCGGCCGACACGCTGCTCTTGACCTGAACGGACGTCACAGAAGTAGAGGAACCTTACTTCGAAGTGTTCGGGGAATCCGCGCCGGCGACCTGCGCGGATTCCCCTCAGTCGATCACTCGTTGGATTGCCGCGCCTCGCCTCGCGCCAGCTCAGCGTCTGCACCAAGCCTGGTCGGCACTGGCGCACGTTTCGCAGCCTGCTTTTCCACGGCGACATGGGTCGCGCCGTGGAACTCCGGTGACGAACTTCGCACCTGCGGCCCACCGGCCAACAGCTTGATCGTCTCGCGGCCGCCCATCAGGACGACGAACGCGCACGACGCGAGCACGAACCACCGGAACTTGCGGCTCATTGCACCTTGGCCTTCTTGGGCGTGTCGAGACGAGCCACTTCAGACGAGCTTTGGGACGGACGCGACTTGGGCTTGGCGGATTCCACAGCGGGCTTCTTGGCACCGGCCGGCATGCGCAGGCTCTGGCCGATCGAGAGCTTCGCGGGATTGAGGCCCGGATTCAAGACGAGGATTTCGCCGTAGCGATTCGCGTCGCCGAGTTGCGCGGCCGCGATCTTCGAAAGCGAGTCGCCGGGACGAACGTTGTAGCTCCCTCCGCTCCTGGGCGCGGCGGGCTCGACGACCTGCGGCCTGGCCGGGTTGCTGTCATTCTTGACCAGCGTCTGCGAGCCCAAGTTCGCTGCGCCGGCCGGGAGCTTGAGTGTCATGCCGACGGACAGCCGCTCGGCCTTGACTCCGTTGAGCGCTTCGATTTCCGGCCAACGCTTGGTCGAGCCCAGCTCGCGCTTGGCGATCGAGCCCAGCGTGTCGCCGTTCTTCACCGTATAGGTGCGCGGACCGGCGTCGAGCGACGCTGCCGTGAGAACGGTCGGAACGGGAGTCAGTGGGCCCGAGCCCACCAGGATGTCGCCACCGCCGACGAAACCGTTGTTCGACTGGCCGCCCGGCTGGAGCGCTGAGCCGTGATCGAAGCTGACTGCGCCCGCCCCCGGGCCTTGCGGCTGCGCGAGCTGCGTGCCCGGCCCCACGACGAGGCCCGTACCCGGGGTTTGCACAACCGCGGGGGTGACTTGGTGCGTCGGGTCCGAGAGGCCGAGTCCGTTGTTTCGGAGCGCAATCTCAGGCGTAACCGGCGCGTCGACCTTGGCGACGTCCGTGGCCTTGTCGCGCTTGAGGAACGACAGCAGCGACTGATTCTTGCGCTGGCCCCAAACGGCGACCGCGAGGATGGTGACGAGCAGGAAAACGAGGGCGATCACGCCGTAGCGTTCGATGCGTTGCATGGTTTCAGAGGTCCTGGAAAGGCTTGCGCCGGATGGCGAAGCGCGGATGAAGTTGGTTTTGGAACGGATGAAAGGAAAGGCTCGGGCGGACTCGCCGCCCGAGTGAACGAAAAGGGACGCGTCAGGCTCTCGATGGCTCGAGTCCCGACGTTTGGATCTTTGGTTCCGCGATACTGGTGCGGCGCGCCGCACCGAGCGCGAGGCCCGTGCACAGACAAGAAACGACGAGCGAAGTGCCGCCGTGGGAGATGAAGGGCAGCGTCATGCCCTTGGGAGGTGCGAGGCCGGCGACGACCTGCACGTGCAGCATCGCCTGAAGCGCGGTCGCGAGCAGCAGGCCGAAGGAGGCCAGCGCGTCGTAACGATCGCGGATCGAGAGCACCAGTCGCAGGCCGAACCAGAGCACTGCCAGGAAAAGCGCGAGTACGAGCAGCATCCCGAACAGGCCGAACTCCTCGCCGACCTGCGCGAAGACGAAGTCGCTCTCGAGGTAAGGCACGCCGTGGTTTCGGAACTCGCCCTGGCCCAGGCCCACGCCGAACATTCCACCCGAGTGCATGGCCAGGACGCTGCCGGTGATCTGATCGTTGTCGGTCGAGCCGACGAACATTTCGATGCGTCGGCGGATGTAGCCGATCAGCGTGAAGCCGAGCACCAGCGCGCTGCCGCCGATAGCCGCCAGCGAACCGGCCACGTGCGTGGGCCGCGCACCGCCGACCCACATCGTGCCGAGGATGCACAAGAGCAAGAGCATCGCGCCGCCGAGGTCGGTCTCGACGGCGACCAGACCGAAGAAGCACAGCCCCATGGCCAGCATCGGCAGCACGCCGCGGCGCAGGTCGCGAACATCATCGCCCAAACGCACGCAGCGATCGGCGATCCACAAGACGAGCACGATGCGCGCGAGCTCCGAAGGCTGGAACGAGACGAAGCCCAGATTGACCCAGCGGTGCGAACCGTTGAGCGACGTGCCGACCACCGGCAGGAAGACGCAGACGAGCAGGACACCGATCCCAAGGGTCATCGCCGGGATGAAGCGTCGCACTCCGCTGGGACCGACGCGCGCGGCGAGGATCAATACGAGCAATCCCGCGGCGCGGAAGGCGATTTGACCGGTCAGCACACCGGCGAAGTCCTCCGGATCGAGGATCGTCGCGGCATGACTGGCTTGGACCAAAAGGCCGAAGGTGACCAGCGCGACGACGCAGCAGAACAGCGCCGTCGCCGGACCGCGCGGATCGACGACCTCGGCGCGGCGCGTCAGCGAATCCAGGCGCTCGAAGATCGTGGTCTGATGCTCGCGCGCGCCGGCTTGCGAGCCGACGCCCTGCGCGAGCGAAACTTGCTGGGAGCAATTGCGTCGTCGACTCATGATTCAGCGCACCTTCAACAGGGCCAGGCTCAACATCGCGCAGGCCGCGGCGATGATCCAAAAACGCACGACCACGGTCATTTCGTGCCAGCGCTCGTCGGTCTTGGTGAACACGCCGCCGTAGAGCTGCAGCCCGTGGTGAATCGGCGCGCAGGTGAACAGTCGTTTGCCGCCCGTGTGCTGAAAATAGAGCTTTTGGATCCAGCTCGAAGCGAGCTCGGCGACGAAGACCAGCGCGATCAGCGGCAGCACGAGTTCCTGCTTGGAGACCAGTGCCATCCAGCCCAGCAATCCGCCCAGCGGCAGCGAACCGGAATCGCCCATGAAGACCTTCGCGGGAAAGGCGTTGAACCACAGGAAACCCATGCAGGCGCCGCACATCGCTCCGCCGACGACCGCCATCTCGGAGGCCTGGCGCACGTAGGGCAGGTCCAGATATCCGGTCCAGTCGGGGCGGCCGGACACGTAGCAGAAGATCGAAAGCGTGAAGCCCGCGATCAGCATGCAGCCGACCGCCAGGCCATCGAGTCCGTCGGTGATATTCGCGGCGTTCGCGGAACCGACGACGACCAGCCACTCGAAGGCAAGGAAAAGGGCGACACCGACCAGTCCGTACTGGAAGAGATCGATGCGCGCGTGCTTGAAGAACGGCGGGTAGAGCGCCAGCAGCGTCGGACGGCCGAACCACCAGGCGTAGAAGGCCAGCATGCCGAGCGCCGCGAGGCAGACGACGCTGAGCCCGAGCATCTTCGCGCCGGGCGAAAGGCCCTTGGTCTTGGGCGCGGTCAGCTTGCGGTAGTCGTCGACGAATCCGACCGCCGCGAAACCCGCGGTCAACATGACGGCCAGCACCACGTGCAGGTTGTCGAGCCGCGCCCACAAGAGCACGGAAGCGAGCAGCGCTGCGATCAGGAAGGCTCCGCCCAAGGTCGGCGTGTCTTTTTTCGGCCCCGCCTCGACCAGGTTCTTCAGGTCCTTCTGAGCATCGAACTTCGACGTGTCTTCCGACGCGCGCTGACGCTTGAGCCAGGCGATCGTGGGACCGCCCGCGAACAGCGCGAATCCAAAGGCCGTGAGCGCCGCCATGGCCACGCGAAACGTGATGTAGCCGAAGAGGTGCAGGCCGAGGATGTCGTCGAAGAGACCGGGGAACATGGCGGGACGTGGGCTTTGGATTCAGCTCTTCGCGGGGCCGAAGGAGTCGCTCAGCAGGCGGACCACACGGTCCATGCCCATCGCGTTGGAACCCTTGACCAGCACGACATCGCCGGGCTGGATCAACGCCGCGATCTGTGCAAGCGCTTGCTCGCGTCCGCCAAGGTGCTGGACGCGTGCGATCGGCATGCCGGCTTCGAGCGCGCCGGCTGCGGACGCGCGCGTCAGCTCGCCGACCAGGAGCAGTTGATCGATGTTGCTCTCGGCCGCCGCGCGCCCCATGGCGTGGTGCAATTCCGGGGCGCGCGGCCCCAGTTCAAGCATGTCGCCGAGGATCACGACGCGCCGGCGATGGCCGTGCAGTCCGGCGAGCACGCGCAGGCCCGCGCGCGCCGATTCGGGATTGGCGTTGTAGGTGTCGTCGAACACGACGACATCCTGGAGCTCGAGCCGCTCCATGCGCCGGCGTCCGCCCTTGAGCCTGGAAATCGTCGGCAGGAGCTGTTCCAGAGTGAGCCCCACCGCTTCGCAGGCCGCGATCGCCGCCAGCAAATTGGAAATGTTGTGGATGCCCAGCAGCGGCGAAGTGATCTCGTGGCCGCGCAGACGGAACGTGGTGCCCGCGGCATGGAACCAGGGCTTTTCCGCATTGAAGTCGCCCACGCCCTCACCGTCGCCGTCGCTGCCGCCCTCCACGGAGTAGCTGATCACTTTCGCGCTGGTGGCGGCGCGCAATTCGCGCGCGAAGCGGCAATCGAGGTTCAGGATCGCGCTGCCGCTGCGCGGCAGTGCGGCGAAAAGATCGCTCTTCTCGCGGCGCACGCCCTCGATCGAGCCCAGTCCTTGCAGGTGCGCGTTGCCGATATTGGTGATGATCCCGACGTTCGGCCGCGCGATGCGCGAAAGCGCGGCGATCTCGCCCGGACCGTTGCTGCCGATCTCGACGATCAGCATGCGCGTGCCCTGATCGGCGAGCAGGATCGTGTGCGGTACGCCGACGTCGTTGTTGAACGAATTCGGACTGGCCACGGTCACGAAGTGCGCTTCGAGTAGCTGGGCCAAGATGCCCTTGGTCGTGGTCTTGCCGCACGAACCGGTGATCCCGATCACCTGGGCCTGGATGCGCGAGCGGTGCCACGAAGCGAGATCGGCGAGCGCGCGGCGCGGCGCTTCGTGCAAGGCCACCGGCAACTCGCCGGCGATGCGCGGCAGGGCCTGCCCGGGTTTGCCCTGCAACAGCAAGGCCCCCGCTCCGGCGCGGCCGGCTTCTTCGGCGAATTGATTGCCGTCGAAGTTGGGGCCCGAAAGCGCGAGGAACAACTCGCGCGGCTTGATCGCGCGCGTGTCGGTGCTGACCCCGTGCACGAGCGTGCCCGGATCGCCATGCATGAGTGTCGCTCCGGTGGCATCGAGAATGTCTTGAACCAGCATTAGATTCACTTCCTGAGTGCAAGCTCTGCTGCGAGCTGTGAGAGCACGGCGCGATCGTCGAAGGGATGCGCGACGTTGGCGATGGTCTGGGTGGTCTCGTGGCCCTTGCCCGCGACGAGCACGATGTCGCCGGGCTGTGCAAGTTCCAGCGCGCGCGCGATCGCGGCCCGCCGGTCGAGTTCGACGAAGTGCCGGGCGTCTTGGCGCATTCCCGACAGGATCTCGTCGACGATTGCGCGCGGATCTTCGCTGCGCGGATTGTCGCTGGTGACGACGCAAAGATCGGCCAGTTCGTCGACCGCCGCGCCCATCAATGGCCGCTTCGTGCGATCGCGATCGCCGCCGCAGCCGAAAACGCACAACAGGCGGCCGCTCTTCGCGCCGCTCGCGCTCGGAAGATGCGAGCGCAACGTGGCGAGTACCTTGCGCAGGGCGTCTTCGGAATGCGCGTAGTCGACGAGCAGTGTCAGCCCGAGCGCGGGCTGGTCGACCCGTTCGAGCCGGCCGGCGGCCGAAGAGACGGATGCGAGCCCATCCAACGCGTGGATCGGGCTCGCATCCGACAGGAGCACGGCGGCGAGAGCTGCCAGAGAGTTGGCGACGTTGAAGTGACCCCACAGAGGCAAACGCACCTTCGTCCGTAAGATCCCCATCCCTTGGATCCAGAAACGCGTGCCCTGTGAATCGCTTTCGACATCGCTGACCCAAAGGTCGGCTCGCGATCTCATGCTGTACGTGTGAACGCAGGCACCGGCGCTGCGCGCGCTTTTCGCCAGCGACTCCCCCGCGGCGTCGTCGGCGTTGATCACGGCGTGACTTCCGCGCCCAAGACCGGAGAAGAGCATCTGCTTCGCGGCCGCGTAACGCGCCATGTCGCCGTGGTAGTCGAGGTGGTCCTGGGTCAGGTTCGTGAATTGCGCCACGTCGATCTCGAGGCCTGCGTGACGCTCCTGATCGAGCGCGTGGCTCGACAGTTCGAGCGCAACGCAGTCGCCGGAGAGTTCGCGATGGCGCGCGAGCAGCGCCTGCAACGCAGGCGCGTCGGGCGTCGTGTGACTTGCGGCCAGCAACACTCCGTCGGCCAGCCGATTGCCCGCGGTCCCGAGTACGGCCGGCCGCCGGCCGACGTGCGCCAACAACTGCGCGGTCAGATGCGCCGTCGTGGTCTTGCCGTTGGTACCGGTGACGGCGACGACGAACATCGCGCGCGATGGATGGCCGCACAGTTCAGCCGCGGTTTCGCCGACGACACGGCGCGCGCTGTGGTGAATCCAGTTCGGCACGCGCCCGGCCTCGTGGGCGAGGGACTGCGGCGAAAGTACCGCCACCGCGCCGCGCTCGAGCGCCTGCGCAACGAAGCGCCCGCCGTCGGCCGCGCGGCCGGGCAGCGCGGCGAACAGATCACCGGGTGAGACCGCGCGACTGTCGAGTTGAACGCTGCGCACCAGCGGGCCGCGCCCAACGAGTGCGGGCACGCAGGTGCCGCCGTGCTGCGCGACGAGTTCGCCAAGCGCCATCATCGCGCCGCCTCCTCGAGCCAGGGCATCGCGCTCAAGCCGTCCAGAGCCCGCGACTTGAGCTTCGAAGGAACGAAGCCCTTGGCGTCGACCAGCTCGAGCGCTTCGCTGTAGGCAGTCAGGCCGAGCGCTTCGCGCAGGATCGCCGCGGCCGCCGGGCCGGCGATGGCCGAGCCATATTGCGCGCCGATCGTCTTGTCGTCGACGACCACGTAGACCATGACCTCGCGGCCGCCGTCCTCGCGGCGTCCGAAGATCACCATCGAGGACGTGTAGCAGGACTTGTGATTGCGCGCCGCGCCGACCAGTTTCTTGCGACAGTCGCGGTTGCAGCTCGTGCCTTGTTTGGCGTGCAAACTCTGGTGCGCGAGTTCCACATGCAGGCAGATCTCGGTCGAGACCTTCTGGGCCGTGCCGGTCTTCGTGCCGACGATTGCACCCGGCATCTTGTCGGGCGCAGCGACCGTCCGGCCGGTGCCCTCGCGGGCTCCGAGCATCATCATCTCGCGCACTTGCCTGCAGGTGTCGGACGAGTAGACGGCCTCGCCTTCGGCGCGCGGCAGCGACCAGCGCGCGTCGCCTTGCTCGACGCGATCGATCAACCGCAACGGCTTCCAGACACCGCCGCGAATCACGGCGGCGAGTCCTGCGGCGTGTTGCCACATCGTCGTCATGTAACCGTGGCCGAAACAGACCGAGGCCCAGACATCGGCCTTCCTCCAGGGCAGCGCCGGAAGCATGCCCGGCCGCTCGCCGGGGAAACCCGAGTGCGGCAGTTCGGCGTAGTGCAGCTTGCGCATGTAGCCGCGCAGCGCTTCGGGCGCGATTTTCAAGCCGATCTGCACCAGGCCGGCGTTGAGCGAGAAGGCCAGGCACTCAGCAGCGGAGATGCGTCCGCTGCGCCCGGGGTGTTCAGCCTCGCGGATCACACGGCCCGTGCCGGGGATGTGAAACTCGCCCTGACCGACGTCGACGATGTCCTTGGGATGGATGACGCCCTCTTCGAGAGCGCTGGCCATCACCAGCAGCTTGCCGGTGGAACCAGGCGTGAAGCTGTGCGTCGTCGGCGCGAACCCGCCGAAGGCGTAGGCCTCACGCGAATCCAGCGCCAGCACATCGCCGGTCCCTACATCGATCGCGATCGCCATCGCCAGCGCGGGCTTGGAAATCTCCATGACGCGCTCCAGTTGCCGGCCGACTTCGGCCTGCAGCTTCGCGTCGATCGTAGTCACCACGCGCGGCGTGTCGCTGGCCGGCTGCGAGTCCAGATAGTAGGAGCGCGCTTGGCTGCCCTGGCCGCGCGCAACCTGCCGAATGGGCCTGTGGCGATTGAACTCGTAACTGGCCGGATTGCGCTCTAGGAACTTCCAGTCGTCGCTAGCGAGCAGCTTGTCGCAGACAAGTTCCAAGCCGACGATGGCCTCGGGCTCGGCGAGCGCCTTCCACGTCGCCGACTCCAATTTGCCGCGATCCGCCGGCGACAGCGAAGCGATGAGCGAAGCCCGCAGTTCGGGTGTCGCGATGGCGGCGGACTCGAGCCCGAAGGCACGCAAGGCGCGACGCTCGGCCTCGTTCTTGTCGATGAAGCCCCAACCGCCCAACAGACGCATCGGCCCGAGCGGATAGCGCCGGTTGCGGCCGCGCTCGATCGACAGCTGGTGCGATGCGACGTGCTGGTCGTTCAGCAACGTCCAGACATCAGGTGCCCGAGTCGCGGCGAAGTCCGGAAGCGCGGCGACGAAGCGTGTGGGCATCAGGCCCTCCCAGATCCGTGCGCGCTGTTTCTCGAGTTGCTTCTCGTCAGCGCCGGGCCGCAGCGCAGCTTCGCCGTACAACGCGAGCGCGATCCCGTCTGCCAGCTGGCGGCTCCAGCGCAGCGGGTTCTTGGTCTGGCGCTTGAGGTGCGATTCGCGAACTTCGCTCGAGAGCACGACCAGCGGCTGCCAAGCGAGCCTGTAGGAAAGCGCCGGCGTGGCCGAGTTGGCCGGCTTGCCGTCGGCGCGCTCGATCCACATGCCGCGGATCGGATTGACCGGCGCTTCAGGATCCGACGAGCCGCGGCGCACGAAGAGGTCGAGCGCGCTGGCTTGCCTCGCGTCCAGCTTCCATGCCACGCGCACGACGCCTTGTTTTGCATCGGGCATCATGCGCTCGAGCAGTTCCTGGGCCGTGGTCGGCGCACCCAGCGCGCGCGCCATTCCAAGCACGATCGTCTCGGGCGTGTGGGCCTGCCACAGCGCGCGCGGGGACATCGTCAAGTCGAGCCGCTGGACGAAAGCCGCCAGTGGGCGGCCCGAGCGATCGCAGATCGTGTATTCCGGAGGTGGATCCTGCTCGAGCGTCGTACGGAAGCCGGACCACGGCTTGCCGCCCAGCGCGATCCACGCAACCCAAACTGCTACCACGCAAAACACCGCGGCCACGACGAAGTACGCGCTGGCCGGACGCAGGCCCGAGGCCGATTCGGAGTTGGCGCCGGGGATCACAGGTTCACGGCCTTCGTCCTGGAGGAACTTGCGGCGGCCTGGCGCTTGGCGAGTTCCTTGCGCTGGCGCTTGGGATCGAGCGGGACATTCGGCACGCCGGGCAAATGCGCCTCGGTGAGCGCCCGTGCCTGCGCGTTCGCGGCTTCGCACATTTCCCACTGACGCTGCAGGATGGAGAGCTCCGCCGCGCGCGCGTGGTTCCCGTTCTGCACGAGCGTCGTCGACAGTCCCAGGATCAGGGTCAACCCACACAACAGGAGCACGAGAGCAGCGCGAATCACGAGTTGCCTCCAGTAGTTTCGGGGCCGCGAACCGCACCGGACTCGACGCCCGTGCTGGCCGTGCGAACCCTGACAGCCGCGCGCAGCGCGGCCGAGCGCGAACGACGATTGGCCCGCACTTCAGAGCGCGAAGCGCTGAGCGGCTTCTTGGTCATCAGGCGCCAGTCGCCCGAGCGCGCCCCGCGCGCGAGAAAGCGCTTGACGACACCGTCCTCGCCGGAATGGAAGGAGATCACGACTAGGCGGCCGCCGTCGGCGAGCATCGACTCCGCCGCGCCGAGGGCCGCGATCAACTCCTCGCCTTCTTCATTGACGGCGCGACGCAGCGCCTGGAAGACCTTCGTCGCCGGATGGCTCTTGCCGCTCGACGGTGCCGTGCGAGCGATCAGGTCGGCCAGCGCCCCCGTGCGCTGGAACGGCGAGCGGCGGCGGGCTTCAACGATCGCGTGCGCGATGCGCCGGGCACGCGTGTCGCCGCCTTCGTGGAAAAAGAGATCCGCTAGATCGGACTCGTCCCAATGATTGATGACTTCCGCCGCGGTGCGCGAGCGTGTCGGATCCATGCGCATATCGAGCGGGCCATCGACCTGGAAAGTGAATCCGCGTTCGGGGCGGTCGAGCTGCAGCGACGAAACGCCAAGGTCGAGCAACACGCCGATCGGCGCGGGCAACGCCTCCGCCTCGAGGAACTCAGCCATTTGCGACGCCCTTCCGTGGCGCAGGCGCACTCGCGCTCCGAACGGAGCGAGCCGCGCGCGAGCGATTTCGAGGATCTGTGGATCCTGATCGAGACCGCACACGCACAAACCAGGCGATCCGCGCAAAAGCATCTCGGCATGTCCGCCGGCACCGAGCGTTCCGTCCACGATCCAGCCCGTGAGCAAGGCGCGCTGCGCGACATCACCCGCGAGCAATGCCTGAACTTCGTCACGCATCACGGAAACGTGCACCGGCGAATCGCCGGAAGACGGATCCCGCCCCTCGAGGCTGGTCATCTGCTCCACTCCGTTCACGAGAAGCACCTTCGGATCGGCATGGGCGAGTTGCGCTGGATGCGACTCGCCCGGGAATTCGAGCGCGAGCGACTACTGTCCGGGCACAGACCCGGAATTGGCGAGCACGCGATCGAGCTGGTTGAACTTGGATTTGTTATGGGCCTTGAATTCGACCCAGCGTGTCTTGTCCCACACTTCGATCCGATCGATCAGACCGACGACGACAACCTCCTTGGCTCCGATCTCTGCGAGCTCGCGCAGGGATTCGGGCAGGAGCATGCGGCCGGCGACATCGAGCGTCGTGTGGTACGTGTCCGCGAACAACAGGCGCTGCATCAGCCGCTGCTGCTCACTCGAAAACGCCTGCAACTGCATGCGTTCCAGACCGCGCTGGAAACCCGCCTCGGAGTACAGGGCGATGCAATCCTCGAATCCGCGCGAAAGGATTGCAGTCAGGTTGCCTTCGGCGTCGCGGCCAAGGCCATCCTGAAAACGCTTGGGCAGGAAGACGCGATGCTTCGCGTCCAGCGTGTGGGTCGATACACCGATCCACATGTTTTTGCCCCCCTTCGCCGTGGGCGATCAGCACCGATGCCAGCGACATCGGAACCAGGGGCGGAACGGGTGATCGGTGTCCGCGCGTCTGCGCCCGGGCCAAGACTCCGTTGCCGGAACCGGCCAGCGCGGGCGCGCGGTCAACAGATCGACTCTCGGGCCCCACATGCCCTAGCGCCGACTGACACCGACCACCACTTTGCCCCACTTTCATATTCCAACGCTTTCAGGCTTCCGCGGCAATGGCCCTTCCGGTTTTTTTTCGCCGGAAGTGCTTGCTGGAGCCTGACTTGGGACGCAGCCTCGTCCTCAGTCAAGAAGCGCTAGATCTTGTGGGGTCGGAATGATTTTTGGGTGTTGACCACAATATCTTGCGGTCGGCTGGGGATCGGAGCTGTGGGGGTCGGTTCAGGTCAGGCGCATATGACTGGAGACACGCCTCAGGTCAGGTCGGAAATTCCGGCGGCGAGCTCAATCGGCGCGGCTCCGTCGGCGAAGAGCGCGCGCAACTCGCCGCGCAGTTCGGCCATGCGCTCGGCGCTGAAGTCGTAGACGAAAACCACGAGTTCTTCCTGCCGCCGGGGCCGGCGAACGACAAACGCATCCGCGCTTCCAACGCGAGTCATGCGCACGATCTTCAGGCGCCGTTTGCGCATCAGAAGGAGGCACAGAAGATAGCGTAACTCCTGCACGCGCAGGTCATTGCGCCCTTCCAGCGCGATAAAAAGCGCTTCGAATGCCTCGAGGTTGAACGAGACGCCGCGCTGCTTCTTTTCCGTATGGCGCGTGCGCCACCAGAAGAGATCCGCGGACGCGCCCGGCCGAGCGGCCCAGCAGCCAAGACAAAAATCGCTGCGCGCCAGATCACCACTTTCGGTGGTCAACACGGAAAAGTAGCGGACTCCGTCGGCGAAGCTCGATTCGCAGGTCGAGCATGCGATCTTGTTGCGGCGCAAATTCCAGGTGCCCATCGAGATCTAGCCTAGCAGTCCGCGGCTCACAGAACAGGGCGCATTTCCAGACTGGCGCGGGCGTAGATTTCGAGGTGCCGGCCGGCGACCTCGGACATCGACGGCAGCTCCGGCCGCGCCCGGGCGAGCTCGAGGACGCGTGCGCGGTTCCTGGCCAGTTCGCTGAGCAACCTGGCGAGCGCCGGCGCGTCGCCGCTGCGAAAAAGCTCGCCACCCAAGCCTGGGACCACGAGTTCGGCCATGCCTCCAAGATCGCTGGCGATCACACAAATTCCCCGGCGAAACGCGGCCTGAATGGTCAGCGGCCGGTTTTCGTACCACAGGCTCGGAACCACCAGCACATCGATTTCGTCCAGGATCGTGTCCAGATCCTCCGGCGCGAAGCGCCCGCGCCAACGCAGATCGGCGCGCTCTCCCGCCAGCGCGCGCAGGTGGCCGACGTAGGACGGAAACCACTCGATGACTCCGTGAATGTCGAGCGTCGCAAGCCCCGGCTGCATGCTCGCGAAGGCCTCGAGCAGCACGTGCACACCCTTGGTTGGGTAGATCCCACCGACGTAGCCCAAGCGCAGCGGACGCGCGGGATCGCTCGCGCGTGGCTCGCGCCAGGGTCCGGCCACCCCGGAATCCAGCCGCCTGATCCGCTCGGCGCTGACGATGCCGCGCTCGATCATCAGCGACGCGAGGAAATGCGACGGCGCGATCACTGCGCTCGCCAAGCCGAGGTGAGCGCGGTGCTGGGCGCGACGTGCCTGCGCGACGCTGTCGAGCGAGCGCTGCGGCCCGCCCGATCGCGGAGCGGGAAGTCCCTGCAGGCATTGCGAGCAATCCCCGCGGCACAGCGACCCATCGCCGCGGAAGAGGCAGGCGTTCGCGCAAAGCAGATAGTAGTCGTGCAAGGTCACGACCGAGGGCAGCGCGCGAGCGTGTGCGCTGGCCAGCACGCCCGTCCCCCACTGCGCGAAATGCTGGACGTGCACGATGTCGGGCTTCTCGCGCGCGAGCAGGGAATCGAAAATCGCTTGCTGGCGCGGCTCTTCCCAGCATTCCTCGGCGCAGGCGTACTCGCGGGCGTGCGCGACTTCGAGCACGCGCAGTTCTCCGTAGCGCCGTTCGAGGACTTCGCCCTCTGCACGCGCGAGGTCGCGCTCCGTGCAGACGATCACGACCTCGTGACCGCGGCGGAAGAGTTCGCGCGCGAGTTCCGCGCTGTGGACTTCGGTGCCTCCGACGTGCTCGGGCAGGAAGTCGTGCACGAGAAAGAGGATCTTCATGGCCCGGGCAGCTTGGGCGACGCGAATCCGAGCGCCTCCGCGCTGCACTGCGAAAGCGCGCGGTCCCAGGCCTGCATGGCTTCGTGGGACATGCGCTCGTCGAACCAACTGGGCTGCGCCACACTCGGCGCAGCAGCGGCGATGGCGCGCGCATAGATTTCCTCGTGCCGTGCCGCGATCGAGTCGGGACTGGGCAATCGGCCGGCCCATTCCGTTGCAGCCGCACGGGCGCGCAGCAGATCGGCGGGGTCGCGCGCGAGGCGCACGAGCTGTGCTTTCAACGAGACTTCGTTCCCGCTTTCGTAGAAACGCGCGACCCCGCCACAGCGCTCGACGAACACGGGCGCGTCCGGGAGCAGCAGCGCGAGACCAAGCCGCGCCGCTTCGTCGATGCTCAAACCGTAGGATTCGTGGGCGCGCGAGCTGTGCACGAACAGTTGTGCGCGCGGATCGATGCACTGCTCGAGTTCGGCCGCCACAAATGCGCCGGCAAAACGCACTGGCGCGCTGCCCACCTGAGCGCGCAATTCGGCATCGAAGGCTGGATCCGAGGCCGAACCGTGAATGTCCAACTGCAGCGGCATGCCAGGCCCGAGTTCCGCGCGAGCGTCGAGGAACGCTCCGAGCATCAGGTCGCTGCCCTTGAGTCGCGAGACCTGGGACCAGCAGGCGACGTGCAGGCCCGCGGGCGCCGCATCCAGATGCAACGCTCGCGTGCGCACCGGCAGCGCGTCCGCCGCCGCCAGTGGCGCGACGATTTCGACCGCCAGGGAATCCGGCGCGCGGCCCAGGCTGCGCTCGAGGGCGCGGGCATGTTCACGCGCGGGTGAGATCAGCACGCGGGCGAGGTCCAGTTCACGGCCGATGTCGCGCTGGCGCTCGGCCAGCATCAGGTAAGAACTCTCGCGCGGGATCCACGGCGTGCGCGGCGGCACGCGCGCGGCACAGGCAATGCAGGGGTGTGGACCGACGGGCGCATCGCAGGCGTGCTGCGTGTCGGGCCGCACCCGGAAGACGATCGGACAGCTCGTCCAGGCGTCGTGCAACGTGACCACGCTCGGAATGTTTTCGCGCGCGGCGACGAGCACGAGATCGCGCGACAGGCGCAGCCAATGATGCACGTGCACGACATCGGGGCGCATTTCTCGCAGCAGGTCGCGAAAGGCCCGCGACGCGGCGGCGGAGAGCGACTTGTGCCAGTGGTCGAAGTACAAGTCCGACCGCACGATGCGCGCGACTTCGATGCGTTCGCCGAGCGGGCCGACCTGGATCTCGCGCTGGACTTCAGCCGCATCGGCGTGGGCGCTGCGCTGCAAGCTGCCGGTGACGACACTGACGGAATGTCCGCGGCGCGCGAGCAGAGTCGCCAGCGAGCTGACCGAGAGTTCGACGCCGCCGACCTGTTGCGGAGGAAAGCCGTGCGCCGCGAGCAGGACCTTCACGCTTGCTCGGCCCCGGCGCTGCGCGCGCGCACGCTCTCCAAGGCTTCGAAGTAGACCTCTTCGAGTTGCGCGGCATCGTCGTCGACACGTTTGATCGGCTCCTCGACCTGGTACAGGCGCTCGAGCTGCGAGCGATCCTCGAGCAGGCTCGACAGGCGCGCGCAGAGCGCAGCGGCATCGCCGACCGCGAAGCGAAACCCGCTCAGTCCCTCTTCGACCAGCTCCGCCATGCCGCCGATGTCGCTGACGACGAGCGGCGTGCGCGCGGCCAGCGCCTCGAGGATCACCAGCGGCGAATTCTCGTACCAGATGCTGGGCACAACCAGAATGTCGGTGTTCGACAGTTCGACGGCGACCTGTTCGCGCGACAGCGCGCCGGAAAGTTCGACGCCGAGTGCATCCGCGCGTTGTTCCAGGGAGCGCACATATTCCGGGTGATACTGCGCGGGCCCGGTCAATTTCAATGCCGCCCGCGCGCGCAGTCGCGGATCGATGCGCTCCCACGCTTCGAGCAGAATGTGCGCGCCCTTGTGCGGCGCCAGCGTGCCGATGAAAGCGACGCGCACGATCTCGCTGTGCGTGCGCGGTCGCGGCTTGAAGTGTTCGAGGTCGATTCCTGTGCGCAGGAACGCGATCTTCTCCGCGGGCAGACCCCACTCGATGAACTTCTCGCGCAGGAACCGGCTGGGCGAAAGGAAACGCTCGACCAAAGGCAACAGGCGCGCCCTGAAGTCGCGGTCGCGCTGCGCCACCTGCAGCGCGAGTTCGCCGGCCAGCCCGGAAGGCTTCTCGTCCGCGCCGGGCGACTCGCCGCCGCCGCCCTTGGACTGCAGCAAACGAGAAACCCGCACCGCCGCCTTGCCCAAATCGACGCCGGTGGCGCTGCGCAGACCGGCGATGGCGTTGCCCGCCCGGCGTTCGAGGCTGGTCTGGCCGAACTTGAAGCTCGACAGGCACTCGCCGCAGCGCGCGAAGTCGATGGTGTCGCAGATCGAAGTGTCGGCGTGGACGCGCTGACCGAAACGCGCGCACTGCAACCAGTAATCGTGCAGCGTGAACACGACGGGAATGTTGCGCCGGCGCGCGGCTTCCACGCAGCCGACCGACAGGTACAAGAGGTGCTGAACGTGGACGATGTCGGGAGCGAACGCTTCGAGCACGCCGGCAAAACGTGCGTCGATGCGCGGCTCATC
>JANMRV010000879.1:0-4612 GCA_031388685.1 Planctomycetota bacterium | reverse complement strand
ATTTTCTCGAGAAACCCTGTTCGCCCTCTGAGCTGCAAGCCGCGGTGGAGGAGTGTGCCAAGGAACATCGCCGCCAGGTGCGCGCGCGTCTGTACGAAGGCGAACTGGAATTTTCGCGCGACGCGTTGTGGGACTTCAACGCGGCCTTGACCTCGCGGATCAAGCAGCAGACGCAGTCGCTGCACAGGCTCAATCGTTTCGTCTCCGAGTTGAACAGCGCGGAATCGCTCGAGCAGATCGCGATGCTGGCCGCCGAGGCGACCTCGGCATTGTTGCAGCAGCGCGCCGTGCAGATCGAATTGGGCAGCAGTCTTGGCGACCTGACCACGAGCGCGAGTGCGGGCGGTGAGCTGTCCCCCGATCGTCACCTCGAGGAGATCGTCGCCGCGGGCGGATCGGTCGGCAGGCTCGTCGTCGACATGCGCGATTCAAGACCGCGCGGACTGACTGTAGCGCAGCGCGAACTGCTGAACGCGATCGCATCGGCCACCGCCGTCGCCACGTTCAACGTGCTGCGCCGGCTCGAACGCGACGAAGCCCAACAGGCGGCGATCCTCGCTCTGGCGCGCCTCGCTGAGCAGCGCGACAACGAGACCGGCAAGCACCTCGAGCGCGTGAGTTTGTTCTGCCGCCTGATCGCCGAGGGACTGCGCGAGGACGGCTACTTCCAGGACCTGATCACGGATGCCTGGATCCAGGACCTGGTACGTTCCGCACCATTGCACGACATCGGAAAGGTGGGCATCCCCGACGCCATTCTGATGAAGCCCGCGAAGCTCACGGACGAGGAGTGGATCGTGATGAAGCGGCACACGGAGATCGGTGCCCAGACGTTGTGCGCGGTGATGACGGAGAACAAGAACCAGAGCTTCCTGCAGATGAGCCTGGACATCGCCTGGTGCCATCACGAGAAGTGGGACGGTTCGGGATATCCGCGCGAACTCGCCGCGGAAGCGATTCCGCTCGCAGCGCGCATCCTGGCCGTGGCGGACGTGTACGACGCGCTGACGACCGTGCGGCCGTACAAAGAAGCCTGGGAACACGAACGCGCTCTTGACTGGATCCGCCAAGGCGCGGGCACTCACTTCGATCCCAAGGCTGCCCACGCATTCCTCACGCGCCAGGCGCAGGCCGATTTCATTCGAGCGCGATACGCCGACACGGTGGACGATCTGGTCGGCTGTCAGCGAGTGTTCGGCATGGCAGGCTGAGCGCCGGCTGATTCTCAGGATCGAAACGCAGCGCATGCCTGCTGCGGTGCAGGCTGGAAAAGGGCCCTCTCCGGCGCCGGCTGAGCCTGGGGAGTGATGCCCGCGGCAGCGCGCCACGCGGCCTGCTGGACAAGTCGTCCAACGGGGCTACCCTAGCGCCCCGCGCCGCCCCCGGCGCCCGCCCCCGTGGTCCAGAATCCGGTCCGAATCTACCTTGTCGGCAGTCACTCGACAGGCAAGACCACGCTCGCGCGTTGGATCCGCGATCACTACGGCCTGCCGATGATTTCGGAGGTTGCGCGCGGCGTGCTGGCCGAGATGGAGGCGCCCCTCGACCAGATCCGTTCGAATCTCGAAGTCGTCGATCGCTACCAGCTGCAAGTCTTCGAGCGCCAGATCGCGGCCGAGCGCGAGCAGGTTTCGAGCTTCGTGTCGGATCGCGCGTTCTGCAATCTCGCCTACGCGGCGCACCACTCGACCGTGCTCGCGCGAGTTTGCGCCCAGCCGAGTTTCAGTGACTACATGAACTCGGTGCGCGAGGGCATCGTTTTCTTCCTGCGCCCGCACCGCGAACTGCTTGCCGAAGACGGCGTGCGCGCCGCGGTCGCCTGGGAGGAAGTCCTGCGCATCGACGGCATGGTCAAGCTCTTGCTCGAACTGCACTCCGTGCCGTACATCCCCTGCGAGTCGCTGTCGATGCAGGAGCGTGTGCGTCTGGTCGAGCGCGTGCTCTCGCTCGCCGGCGTGCCCACACTGGAAGCGCTGCGCGCACAGTTGCCGTTCGAGGAACTCCTGCCGCGGCCGCGTGTCACGCCGGCGCCCGCTCCAACGCAGGCCTCGCCGAGGTCTGTGCGATCCGTGCTCTAGCGCCCTCCAATCCCCTCACGTTTTCGTTTCCCGACGCGACCAACGCGTCATCCTTCACCTCCTCCTAGTCCATGCTCAATCTTCAACTCCTGCTGCTGCTCGTCCCTGTTTCCGGTTCCGGCGAATCGCCTTCGGCCGCTGTTGCCCCCGAATCGCCTTCGAATCCGACGGTCCTCTCACTCGACGACAAGCCGGTGATGCACAAGTGGATCGGCGGCATCAGCGCCAGCATGATCATCACCGACGGAAACACGAAAACGCGTTCGGCCAACGCCCAGGCCGACGCCCTGTACCGGCGCGAGAAGGACCGCACGACTTTCGGCGGTTGGTGGAACTACCAGGACGACAAGACCGGCGTGCTGCAGCGTCGCACGGGCGCGAAAGCCCAATACGACTACTTCTTCTCCGAGAAGCTCTACGGCCTGGCGCAGACCAGTATCGAAGGCGACGAGGAAGCCGACCTCGATCGGCGTTGGATCCTGGGTGTCGGTGCCGGCCGCCAGTTCATGGAAGACGCGGTTCGCAAGTTCTCGGCGGAAGCGGGCGTTGCGTGGTTCGACGAAAAGTTCGGCAGCTCGCCGGACTCCGACTACATCGCCGCACGCCTGGCCTACAAGTACGATCGGAACTTCAACAAGGACTGGGTCTTCTTCAACGGCGGCGAAATCTATCCTTCGCTCGAAAACGCGGACGACGTCTACGCCAAGCTCGACACGCGCCTGAAAGTCACGCTGTCCGAGAAGCTATACGCCCAAGGCCAGTGGGTCATGGACTGGGACAACACTCCTGCCGCCGGCAATGAGCGCGTCGACAACCGCTACATCCTCTCCATCGGCTGGTCGTTCTAAGAAACTCTGAAACCAACTACGCACCCAGGAAACAATCCCATGGCAATGCTGCAAGAGTTCAAAGAGTTCGCGATGAAGGGCAACGTGGTCGATCTCGCCGTCGGCGTGATCATCGGCGCAGCCTTCGGGAAAATCGTCGCGTCGCTGGTCGCCGACGTGATCATGCCGCCGATCGGGTTTCTGATGGGCGGGGTCGACTTCAAGAACCTGTTCTTCGCGCTCAAGGGCGACCACGCGACGCTCGCGGAAGCCACGGCGGCAGGTATGCCGGTCATCCGCTACGGCAACTTCATCCAGACCGTCGTCGACTTCCTGATCGTGGCGTTCTGCATCTTCATCATGGTGAAGCAGGTCAACCGCCTGAGCGCCGCGAAGAAGTAGGCGCAGCGGCTATTCGGGAAGACTGAGCGCGTCGCGCAGGCCGCCGGTGATCGTGCGACGCACGATCGCCGGAGCCTGGCGCGACGGTTCGAGTGCAGCGCAGTGCTCGGCGAACATGTCGTGCTGCGCGCGGCCGAACCACAGCTCCGGCGACGGCGTGCCCGTCGGATGAAAGCGCCAGGCGACGGCGGCGTCGGCAGGAACGCCTTCGAGGTCGTTCAACCTGGCCGCGAGCTCTTCGAGCGCAGCGCGCGGAAGCGTCGTGCGCGTCACCAGGTCGAACCACGAGAGCGTGCTGAACACCAGGCGATAGGTCGTGCCCTCGCGCCGCGGGCCGATGGCGAGCACGCGATCTCTCGCGCCGTCGTGGAACAGGGCGTGCCGGCCCGGATCGAAGCTGCGCTGCGTCGCAGCGCGCGAAGATTCTGAATTCAGCGGCGCGGTCCACACGCACAGATCGAGATGCGCGATGTCGTCCTTCGCGGCGCGCTCGAGATCCTTGACGTCGCAGCGCAGACTGGCGAGTTCGGCTTCATAAAGCGCGCGGAAGTCCGCCAGCTCGCCGTCGAGCAGCCGTGGGAAGTGCTCGAACAGGAATTCGCTCGCGCGCTGCCAACGTGCAAGATCGGACAAGCCCGCGAGCTCGCGCGCGATCGGCGAGCGCACGGGATCGACGATCGCGCCGACGATGCAGTCGATCGCGAAGCCGCGCTCACTCGAGCCGCGGAAGAAGTCTCCGGCCGCCGCGGCTTCGATCAGCGCCGCGGCGCGCGGCAGCGCCAATTCCGGATGGCGCGCCGCGAACAGCGCGCAATTGCCGTCGGTGTCGTAGTGGTTGTTGACGATCGCCGAGCAGCCGTGGGCGAGTTTGTCACGCTCCTGCGCCGGCAGTGCGCCAAAAGCCAGGACGATCTCCGTCGAAAGATCCCGGCGCAGCGCGGCCGGTGTGCAGTGGCCTGGCCAGTGCGAGAGATTCAGTCCGGGCGCGCCGAAGGCGCCGTCGACAGAGATCACGCGCTCCTTGCCGGCCTCGGACTGATAACGAACCGCTAGTTCCACGCTCGTTCGCTCGTCGCGGATGTTCGAGCTACTGCCTGAGCGGCGGAGTGTCGGTCTTCTTTCCGGCCGCCTCCGCGGCACGCTTGTCGATCAGTTTCTGCACCAGCTTGACGTTGTTGCCCGTGTCGCGCAGCGCGATCTGCACGGCGTCGCGCGTGTCCGGCGAAAGATCCGTGCGCTTGAGCAGGGCCGTCGCTTCCTGGAAGCCCTGCGCGTACATGCTTTTCGCGCGCTCGAGATCGCGCA
>JANMRV010000867.1:0-6637 GCA_031388685.1 Planctomycetota bacterium | reverse complement strand
GCGAGAACTCGAGCACCTCCTCGAGCCGATTCGCCGCGCCGCCCAGCGTCGTGATGTCGGTGAGCGGGAAGCTCTGCGTCATCGCCTCTACCTCCGAGGTCTACGGCAAGGCTTCCAAGGTGCCCTTCTCCGAGGACGACGACGTCAGCCTCGGGCCCACGACCCACAGCCGATGGGCCTATGCCTGCTCGAAGGCGCTCGATGAGTGGCTCGCTCTGGCCTACTTCCGCGAGAAGAAAGTGCCGGTGATCCTGTGCCGTTTCTTCAACACGGTCGGCCCGCGTCAGACCGGCCGCTACGGAATGGTCTTGCCCAACTTCGCGGCCCAGGCGTTGCGCAACGAGCCCTTGACGGTCTACGGGTCCGGCGAACAATCGCGCTGCTTCGGCCACGTGAAGGACGCCGTCGAAGCGGTCGGCCGCTTGATTCGCACGCAGGGAATTTACGGGCAGGTCTTCAACATCGGCGCCGACCGCGAGATCTCGATCCACGGCCTGGCCGAGATGGTGCGCGAGCGCTCGAAGAGCAAGTCGGAGATCGCGCTGATTCCCTACGAACAGGCCTACACCGAGGGCTTCGAAGACATGAATCGGCGCGTGCCCGATTGTTCGAAACTCGAACGCGCCATCGGCTTTCGCCCGCGCACGTCGCTCGAGCAGATCGTCGACGACGTGATCGCCGACCAACGCGGCAGGATCTGATCGTTTGCGCGCCATCCTGACCTACCATTCGATCGACTCCTCGGGTTCTCCGATCTCGATCGCCGCCGACGAGTTCCAGCGTCACGTCGACTTTTTGGCGTCCGGGAAATTGAAGGTGGTCGCGCTGGAGCAGATCCTCAGCGATTCTCCCGAGGACGCCGTGGCGATCACCTTCGACGACGGCGTCAAGAATTTTGCCTCGCAGGCCTGGCCGCGTCTGCGCGAGCGCGGCCTGCCGGCAACGCTCTTCGTCGTCACCGACCGGGTCGGCAAGGACAACGCCTGGGCGGACCGGCGCGACAAGCGCGTGCCGCACTTGAATCTGCTCAACTGGGACGAGCTTGGCAAACTCGCGGGCGAAGGCCTCGAACTCGGCGCGCACAGTCGCACGCATCCGCACCTCAACCGGATATCGACAGCCATGCTGGCTGACGAGGTCGAAGGTTCCGCCGAAGATCTGCAACGCTTCATAGGCAAGCGGCCGCAGAGTTTCTGCTATCCGTATGGAAGCCTGGACGAACGCGCCATCGCCTGCGTCGCCGGCCGCTATCGACGCGCCTGCACGACCGAGCTCGCGGCCCTGGCGGAGCGCGATTCACCGCATCGGCTGCCCCGGTTGGATGCCTATTACTTCCGCGGCTCGGGACGCTTGGAAGCCTTCGGCGATCTCGGTTTCCGAGCACGGCTGCAGATCCTGCGCGCGGCACGCATGCTGCGTGCACGACTGACGGGTGGAATTCGAAAGCCATCCCTGGGACGCGACGCGTGATCCAGGTGACAAGCGCCGACGCGTTCGTCGAGCGGCTTCGCTGCGCAATTCACGGGACCTCCCCGCGCAACACTCACTCGGCAAGGCGAAAACATCGGAGTCGAGGCTGGCTCCGTAGTCCTGATATTCCCCGCAAGGAGCAAGACCATGGCAACACCCGGTAATGACCTGCTCTTCGAGCAGATGCAATTCGACTACGACGTGGCCTCCACGGCGGTCGAAGCCGCCTTGGCGACGCTGGGAAAGGCCGTCGACTTTGCCAAGGACTTCAAGACCAAGCGCGAGGATTTCGCGCGCGATGGCATCACGAATCTGAACGTGGCTCGCGAGCTCGTCCCCGATGCGATCGAAAAACTGGGCGTCGCGCGCGGCTCGGCCAAGATCGCCGCCTACTCCGCGCCGTCGGTCAAGGCACACAAAGACGAAATCGTGGCCGCGATCAAGCAGATCGCGACTTGGGAAAAGCAGGTTCTCAAGCTCGACACGGCCGCGGCAAACTTGATCGAAGTCCGGTTCGCGGCAGTGGAAAAACTCGATGAGATGTCCACGAAGTTCAGCGCCTGCCTGAAGCAGATGACGACGCTCTCGGCGGAACTCGCGCCCGATCAGGTCAGTGTGCGCGAGGCGCTCGATGCCATCCATGCCAAGGCACTGAAGTGTGTCGAGCTGCGCAACGCGGGCGGCCTGCAGTTCGCGAACGCAGATGCCGATAGTTTGCCGCTGAAGCGCTTCGAGGATGGCCTGGCCAAGCTCGAGCAACTCGCCAAGAAAATGGAGGAAGCCGGATCCAAGGCGAGCCTCGAGGTGCGCACGGAAACCGCGCGCGAGCACAGTCAGGCCCAGAAGCGCCGCGACACTCTGGCGAAGGACCTGGCGCACTTCAACGCGCGCAAGCAGGCCATCAAGGCGTTGGAGCTGGCGCCGGTCGATATCGCCAAGGCGCTGAAGACGTTGGGCCTGCCCGCGGAGCACAAGGCGGCGCTCGCCAAGGCGCTGGCGAGCGACGACGCACGCTGCATCAAGGCGTTGGATGAGATTGCCAAGCAGTCCAAGCTCAAGCAGTCCGGAAAGGACATGCTGGCCACGCTGCGCAAGGCCAAGGTCGTCTGAACCCGTCGATTTGCGGCCCGAAAGGGTCGTCCTTCCCGGTCCTGGTGCCGATCGGCAAGAATCCTTTGCCAGGCTGTCGTGGAACCCCACCCGATTGCCGAACTAGGATAGGCGGGGATCTCGCGGGTCCCCCAAAGAACCAATGAACGACGCACTATCGCCGGCCGACGAACGGGCCCTTGAGCGCGACATCCAGGTCGCCCTGGCACCGTTGCACAAACGCTGCCTGGGCTTGGCCTTTGGTGTCGTGTTCGGCCTAGGACTGTTCGCCGCGACCTTGCTGCACCTGTGGCGCTCGCCCTCCGAGCCCTACCCGCTGACCTTGCTCTCGCAGTACTTCAAGGGCTACCAAGTCTCGATCGCCGGTGCCTTCGTCGCTCTGGGCTGGGGCTTTGCCGCCGGCTTCGTGATGGGTTGGATCTTCGCTTTCTGTCGCAACGTCGTCACCGGCCTGACACGCTTCGTCCTGCGCACGCGCGCGGAGCTGGCGGCCAACCGCGGTTTCCTCGACCAGATCTGAGCCATGGCTGACGCTGCAATCATCACGGCCGAGAAACTGAAAGCCGCCGGCGTCCTGGTGCGCATCAACGCGCGCGCCTGGGGCGTGGCTGTCGGCGCGGTGATCGGACTCGGACTTTTCGTGGCGACACTCGTGCTGGTCTGGAAGGGCGGCCCGGATATCGGACAGCACCTCGGCCGGCTGCAATTCATTCTGCCCGGCTACACGGTCAGCTATTCGGGCGCGTTCATCGGCTTGGTCTACGGCTTCTTCATCGGCTACGGCCTGGGCCGCTTCCTGGGACCGCGTCGCGATGTCGCTGAAGCACGCGGCGACAGCGGCCCGATCCACGTGCGGCTCTCGGCGCGTTCGTGGGGCTTCACGATCGGAGTGTTGCTCGCGCTCGGCCTTTTCCTGATGACCAACGTGTTGGCGCTGCGCGGCGGCAGCGACGCTGGATCGCTGCTCGGACACCTGCACGTCTACTTCCCGGGCTACGCGGTGAATTTCACCGGGAGCCTGATCGGCTGCGCCTACATGTTGGCGCTCGGTTGGATCGTCGGTCGCGGCGTGGCCTTCGTCTACAACAGCGCCGTGACGCGCGCCGAAGCCTGACGCCTGGGTCGGGCTCTGCAGAAAGCCCTGAGCCTGACCGCCTTGTCCACAGCCAGCGACGCCAGAGTCGGCAAGAGTTTCCTGGCCTTGGCCTCGGGCGATGCGCTCGCGCGCGTGATCGCTTTCGCGGCGGGCGTGTATGTCGGGCGAACGCTCTCGCCGGCCGCTTTCGGCGTGGTGACGTTTTCGACCGGAGTCCTGCTCTACTTTTCGAACATCGTCGAGTGCGGCATCGACCTGGTCGGCGTGCGTCAGGTCGCCCACGACGAGCCCTCGATGCGACGGCTCGCGCCGGCATTGATCGGCACGCGGCTTGCGCTGGCGCTCGCGCTCGCGCTGCTCATCGCCGGACTCTCGCGCGCATTCCTGCCCGAGCCGGAAGCGAGCGTGTTCTCGGTCTACGGCGTCTCGCTGCTCGCGGTTGCGCTCTCGACGCGCTGGATCCACCTCGGACTCGAACGAGCACGGGCCGTGGCGATCGCGCGCACGCTCGGCGAATGCGTCTACCTGGTTTCGGTGCTGCTGCTGGTCCACAGATTTCAGGACTTGGTGCTCGTTCCGTTCGCGCAACTCGCCGGCGACGCGCTCGCGGCGCTGCTCTTGTGGATCGCCATCCGCCGCCTCGGTTGGAGCGTCGCACCGCGTTTCTCGTTTTCAGAGGCGCGGCCGGTGCTCGCGCGGTCGTGGCCGCTGGTCGCAAACGTGCTGCTCGGACTCACGATCTACAACTCCGACCTGATTTTCCTGCGCATTTTCCAAGGTCGCGAAAGCGTCGGTTTGTATTCGGCGGCTTATCAGTTGATCAGTTTCCTGATCAACATGTCCGCGGCGTATTCCCTTTCGCTGTTGCCGGCGCTGACGCGCGCCGCGGCTTCGGGCGCGGATCGCGACCGTCTGTATCAAAGTGCGTTCGGGCAGACCTTCGCAGTTGCGCTGCCGATCGCCGTGGGCGGTGCGTTGATCGCGCCGCAGATCATCGGCACGGTGTTCGGCGACGCGTACGCTCAGTCCGTGGCGGCGCTCGCGGTGCTCGTCTGCACGCTGCCTTTCACGATGTCCAAGGAAGTCGACCTGATCGCGCTGGTCGTCGCCGGCCGTGAAAGCACGGTCATGCGCATGACCGCCGCGGCCGTGGCGGTGAACCTGGCGCTCAACCTCGTGCTGATCCCCAAGTACGGGATGATGGGCGCCGCGTGGTCGACGCTCGCCACCGAAGCCGTGCGCGCGGTTTTCGCGCGGATCTGCGCGCGCCGCGCGGGATATCCGCGCAGCAGAATCGCGCCCGTGGCCCGCGCCCTGGCCGCCGCGTCGGCCATGGGGCTCGCGCTGTGGTTCCTGCCGCCGCTGCAGCTTCCGCTCGCGCTGGGCGCGGGCGTCGCCGTCTACCTGATCGCGTTGACCTGCCTGGGCGGAATCGGCCTGCGTGCCGGCGGCTGGCCGATCCTGCGCAGCTGAAAGGTCGAGTCCGCGCCTGGGTCAAGTCCTGGGGCGGCACGGTCCGCGCCGAACTCGTTGCGCCGGACCTGGTGCGCTTTCGCTCTATTTGCCCGGTGCGGGTCCGAACCAGTAGGCCGTCAGGTAGCGATCGACGATCCGCTCGCGCACCTGCCGGCGGCCAGTCGTGATCGGCGACCATGCGTCGTGCTTGAGCGGCAGATTGCGTCGCAGCACGATCAACGGCCGCTTGAAATCGTCAGCGCCTGGCCGCGGTACGAGCGCCGGCTCGAGTGCCTTCAGATCCGGCGCGTAGGCGCGGTAGGGAAGCGTGTGTTCGAACTGCGGCGGCTGCGCGAGCACGGCAGTGAACACGCACTCGAGACCGCTCGCGCTGCGGGCTTCGTCGGCCAACGCGCGCACGGCCGCGATGCCGCCGCGCATGTCCTCGCGCGACTTGCCGCCGATCAGCGCGATGCCCATCAACAGACTCGACATGCCAAGCGCGTAGGTGAACAACTTCGCATCGCGCGCATCGGCGACGCGATCGAGGCAGGCCGCGATGAGCAGCGCAATCGTCCAGGCCATCGGCGTGTAGTACTGCAGCGGAACGCGATCCCAGGTCCAGACCGCGAAAATCGTCGTGATCAGGAATTGCGCGAGCGCGAAGATCCAGACGCCGCGCAACACGGGTTCCGCGGGCCGTGTGCGTCTGCCGCGCCAGGCCTGGAAGAAAAGCGCGCAAAGGACCAGTGCGAACACGCCGCTGGCAACCTGCTCGAGGATCGCCCAGCCAGAGCCGAGTTCGCGCATGTACGGCGTCACGATTCGCGACGGCAAAGCCAGCAACTCGTTCACGAGGCGCATGCTCAAGTGGTAGCCGCCGACGGAATCCTGATAGTCGAAGCGCGCCACGGTCGCTTGCTTGGCAAATCCGAGCAACCAGGGCAAAAAGCCCGCGACGGCCAGGCCGCCGGAGACGATCAGCCCCCACAGCGGCACTGAATTGGGCTTGCGCGAAAAGAACCGCGCAATGCCGATCGAGCATAGTCCGAGCGCCATCAGGCGGTGGGTCAACAGGCCGAGCAGAATCGCAAGAAAGAAGAGCGTCAGCCTGGCAAACGTCGAGCGCCGTTCGCTGAACGCGAACAGGAAAGCGAGCAACGAAAGTCCCCCGCTCCATGCGTACGGCCGCAGTTCGCTTCCGTACAGGACTTGATAGGGCAAGCAGGCGTACAGCCAGGCCATCGACAACGAAGCGCGATCGCTCAGTCCGCATTCGCGCGCGATGAGGACCAGGGGCCACAGCATCAGGACGCTCGAGAGGATCGGGATCGCGCGCAACCACGCGCCGGCCTCGAAGCCGCCGAAGAAGTGCACGAACCCGAAGAACAGTGGAGTGTGGAATTCGGCCTGCACGTGATCGATCACTGCCCGCAGCGTGGGCTGGGAGGCGTGCGAGAGCGTGTGCAGTTCGTCGAGCCACAGACTCGACTCCCAGGCTTCGAC
>JANMRV010000864.1:0-10752 GCA_031388685.1 Planctomycetota bacterium | reverse complement strand
GTAGTCGCTGACCTTGGTGCGCTTCTGAGCGTGGACGCCGGGCGGATAGTCACGACGCTTCTGCGCGCACTTGTCGGTGAAGCAGCGCTGCCCCTTGAGGAACAGCTGCATGCCTTCGCGGCGGCAGAGCTTGCACTTGTTTCCAACGTAACGAGCCATGTTCTTGTCGTCTCCTGGACGCTCGGCCTAGACGCGACGCTTCTTGCGCGCGCGGCAGCCGTTGTGGGGAAGCGGGGTGACGTCCTCGATCTGCGAGATCGTCAGGCCCGAGGCGGACAGAGCGCGAATGGCGGACTCGCGTCCGGAGCCCGCGCCACGCACGCGCACGGAGACCTCCTTGACGCCGTGGCGCATGGCCGCGTTGGCGGCCTGTTCGGCCGCACGCTGGGCGGCGAAGGGCGTGCTCTTGCGCGTGCCCTTGAAGCCGACGATGCCGGCCGAGCCCGTGGCCAGGGTGTCGCCGTTGGCCGCGGTGATGGTCACGTGCGTGTTGTTGAACGACGCCTTGATGTGCACGAAGCCTCGGGAGACCGACTTCTTGAGCTTCTTCTTGACGGTCTTCGACATGGCTTACTTCATCCCCTTCACCGACTTCTTGCCGGCGACCGTCTTGCGCGGTCCCTTGCGTGTGCGTGAATTGGTGCGCGTGCGCTGGCCGCGCACGGGCAGACCGCGACGGTGGCGCAGACCGCGATAGCAGCCGATTTCGCGCAGGCGGTTGATCGCCGAGGTGACCTGGCGGCGCAACTGGCCTTCGACCGAGTAGTTCTTCTGCACGTAGTTGGCGATCTGGGTGAGTTGATCCTCGTTGAGATCGCGCGCGCGCATCCCACGGTCGAGGTGCAACGCATCGCAGACCTTGTTGGCGGTCGATCGCCCGACGCCATAGACGTAGGTGAGCGCAATTTCGAGGCGCTTGTTGGCGGGAATGTCAACGCCGATGAGACGCGGCATGTTCGATGGCTCCGGTGAGGGCTACTTGCCCTGGCGCTGTTTGTGGGTGGGTTCTTTGCAGATGATGCGCACGACGCCACGGCGGCGAACGATCTTGCAGTTGGCGCACATGCGCCTGACGCTGGAACGAACTTTCATTTCACACTCTCCGTTTGCGTTCGCCGCGGTAGACGATGCGGCCCTTCGTGAGGTCGTAGGGCGACATCTCCACCGTAATCTTGTCTCCGGGCAGGATGCGGATGTAGTGCATGCGCATCTTGCCGCTGACGTGAGCGAGGATCTCGTGGCCGGAAGGCAGCTTGGCTCGGAAACGAGCATTCGGCAGCGATTCGGTCACGACAGCCTCGACGGTGATCGGTTCTTCTTTGGCCATGGAAACTCGGCGCCGACTAGCGGCAGCCCTCCATGGCCGGATTCTTGACGGCCTTGCGCAGCACGGCGAAGACTTCGTCCGAACTGCGGCTGCCGTCGACGTGCGTGAGGCACTTGCGCGCTTCGTAGAACGACTCCAGCGGCAGGGTCTGTTCGCGGTACACGCCAAGGCGCTTCTGTACGACTTCGGCGGAATCGTCCGGACGCTGCAGCAGCGCGCCGGCGCACTTGTCGCACTTGCCCGCCGTTTTCGGCGCTGAGAAGCGCAGGTGTTGGATGTTGCCGCAGGCCTCGCAGGTGCGCCGGCCGCTCAGGCGTTCGACGATCGACTCGTCGCTGACGCGCAGGTTGAGGGCGACGAGCTTGGTGTCGCGCGGCAGCGCCTGCTCGAGGGCTTCGGCCTGCGGAACCGTGCGCGGGAATCCGTCGAGCAGATAACCCTGTTCGCAGTCGGGCTTCGCCACGCGGTCGAAAAGCATGCCCAGCACCAGCGCGTCCGGGACCAGCTTGCCGGCTTCCATGAAGCCCTTGGCTTTCTGCCCCAGCTCGGTCTTGCGCGCGAGGTTGTCGCGGAACAGATCGCCGGTCGAGATGTGCGGCAACGCGAGATCCTGGCCCAGGCGTGCAGCCTGAGTTCCTTTGCCGGCCCCCGGAGGCCCGAGCAGGATCACGACGTTGCTCATCCGTTCATTGCTCCTTGCGCGCCCAGCCGGCGCCCGAGGACTTCATGAAACCTTCGTAGTTGCGCATGACGAGCTGCGCATTGAGCTTGTCGACCAGGTCCATGGCGACACCGACCACGATCAGCACCGAGGTGCCGCCGAGGAAGTAGGCCATGCGGCCGGACAGTCCCTGCCCGGTGGTGATCAGATTGGGGATCACGGCAATGACCGCCAGGAATGCAGCGCCAGCCAGCGTGATGCGCGTCAGGACCTGGGACAGGAATTCGGCCGTGCTCTTGCCCGGGCGAATCCCCGGCACGAACGAGCCGTGTTCGCGCAAATTGTTCGCGATGTCTTCGGGCTGGAACATCAGGCGGTTCCAGAAGAAGCAGAAGCCGAAAATCAACCCGATGTACATCGAGACGTGCACGAAGCCCTGGGTGTCGTTGAAGATGTTGCTCAGCCAGCTCAGGTTGAAGGCTTGGCTGATCACACCCGGGATCACGAACAGGATCGAGGCGAAGATGATCGGCATGACGCCGGCCATGTTGATCTTGAGCGGGAGAAAGTGCTTCTGACCGCCATAGACGCGCCGCCCTCGAGTCAACCGCGCGTACTGGATCGGAATGCGTCGCGCGCCCTTGGTGATGTAGACGATCACGATCACGGTCAGGATCCAGGCCAGGATCCAGAAGACCAGCACGTTGTAGAAATCGTCCGAAGTCGACATCTGCATCAGGCTGGAAGGGAGTTCGGCGATGATGCCGGACATGATGATCAAGGAGGCGCCGTTGCCGACGCCGTACTCTGTGATCAGTTCGCCAAGCCACATCACGATCATCGCGCCTGCGGTCAGCGTGAGCACCACGATCACCGCGAGTCCGAAGCCGGCGGGCCGCATACTCTCGGCGACCATCTCCGGCTGCTGCAGGAAGACGCCGGTGAAGATGAAGATCGACTGGATCACGGCGATCGGCACGGTCGCCAGGCGCGTCCACTGGTTGATCTTTTTCTGCCCGGTCGCGCCTTCCTTGGCGATGGCTTCGATGCGCGGCGAGACCTTCGCCAGCATCGAGAAGATGATCGAGGCCGAAATGTAGGGCATGATGCCCAGGGCGAAAATCGCCGTCTGGCCGATCGCACCGCCCGAGAAAGCATTCATCAGACCGAAGACCTGACCGGCGACGCCGGAGGCGGCCTCGCTCAGGAACTTCGGGTTCATTCCCGGCAAGGGAATCTGGAATCCGAAGCGATACAGAAGCAGGATCCCGAGCGTCATGAGGATTTTCTTCCTCGTCTCGGGGATCTTGAACAGCTGGAGTGCTTTGTACTCGGACACGGGTCTTAGGCCTTGCTGCCTTCCGTGGAACCGGCGACGATTTCACCGCCGCGCTTGTCAAGTTCGACCACCTGACCGCCTGCGGCCTCGATCTTGCGACGCGCGCTGGCGGTGAACTTCTGTGCTCGCACGACGAGCTTCTTGGTCAATTCACCGTTGCCCAGCACCTTGAACAACGGCGTGTTCATGCTGACCAGGCCCTTGGTGATCACCGCGCCGAGATCGACAGTGTCCCCGCTCGAGAAGACCTCGAGCGAGTCGACGTTGATCACGGTGTACTCGGTCGAGAATGACGCGTTCGTGAAGCCGCGCTTGGGCACGCGCCGGTAGATCGGCATCTGACCGCCCTCGTAGCCCGCGCGACGCGGAGCACCCGAGCGCTGCCCCCAACCCTTGTGGCCGCGACCGGAAGTCTTGCCCAGGCCGGAGCCCACGCCGCGACCGATGCGCTTGCGCGTCACGAAGACGCCGCCCTTGCTGTTGATCGTTTTCAGGTCCATGTCTAGAGCTCCACTCCGCGGAGTTCGGCGACTTGCTTCATGGTGCGCAGCTGCGCCAGGGCAGCCAGCGCAGCCTTGACCACGTTGACCTGATTCGTCGAACCGTAGTTCTTGGTCAGGATGTTCTTGATGCCGGCCATCTCGCACACGGCGCGCACGGCGGCCCCGGCGATGATGCCGGTACCCGGGGCGGCCGGGACCAGACGCACGCGCGAGGCGCCGAACTTGGCCTCGACTTCGTGCGGGATCGAGCCGGCTTCGTTCACCGGAATACGCATCAGGTGCTTGCGCGAATCGCGAGCTGCCTTTTCGATCGCGCCGGGGACCTGACGGCCCTTGCCGTAGCCGATCCCGACCACGCCTTCGCGATTGCCGCTGACGGACAGGGCCGAGAAGGAGAAGCGACGGCCGCCCTTGACGACGACGGCGCAACGATTGATGCGCACGAGCACCTCGCTCAGGGTCGAGAGCTGCTCGACTTCGGCAGCGTCGAGGAAGCGAACTGTTTCATTCATGGGATATGGGTGGTTCTCGTGTTTCCTAGAACTTCAGGCCGGCTTCGCGCGCTGCTTCGGCGAGTGCCTTGACGCGCCCGTGATAGCGGCACGGGCCGCGGTCGAACACGACGGTCTCGACGCCGGCGGCCTTGGCGCGCTTGGCGATCTCGGCACCGAGGAACGCCGCGCGCTGTGACTTGGTCTTGCCGGTCATGTCGCCGGCCAGCGACTTCGAAGTGCTGGTCGCCGCGGCGAGCGTGCGGCCCGTCGCGTCGTCGATCACCTGCGCCGAAATGTGCTTGGTCGAGCGGAAAACCGACAACCGCGGCAGCGAGGACTTCTGACGCAGATGCGAGCGCGTCGAGAGCGTGCGCCGCGCGTGGCGGACCTTCTTGAGTTGTTGTGCGTTCATGGCAATTAACGAAAAGTCAGCTCAGACCGACAAGACATAGAGAGAGCGCCCCACAGACCGATGGCTTGGCGCTCCGCGCCAAGAATGCCTGCGGCGCTAGGCGGCTGCGCCGCCGGCTTGTGATGATGTGCGTTCATGTGGACTAGCTACCGAAGCTCTTGCCGGCCTTCTGACGGACGTACTCGCCCTTGTAGCGCACGCCTTTGCCCTTGTAGGGCTCGGGCGGACGCGACGAACGGATCTTCGCGGCGACCTGACCGACGAGTTGTTTGTCGGCGCCCCACAAGTTGATCGTGGTCGGATTGGGTGTCGCGGCGTTGACCGTCTTGGGCAACTCGATGATCACCGGCTTGCAGAAGCCGACGTTGAGCGTGATTTTTCCGCCGGCGAATGCCGCGTTCCAACCGACGCCGACGATCTCGAGCGTCTTCTGATAGCCCTGCGTGACGCCGACCATCATGTTGCTGAGCAAAGCGCGGGTCATGCCGTGGTAGGCGCGCGCATCGCGCGTGTCTCCGGCCCGTGTGACGGTCACGACGTTCGCGTCGACCTTGATTTCGACTTCAGGCCGCAGCGAGATCGAGAGCTCGCCCTTGGGGCCCTTGACCTTGACCTGGCGCGCCGAACTCTGCTCGACGTTGACGCCCTTGGGGATGGCGACGGGGAGTTTTCCAATGCGTGACATGGGTCAGCTCACCTTGCAGAGGATTTCGCCCCCAGCGTTGATCTTGCGCGCCGTGCGATCGGAGACGACCCCGCGCGGCGTGGAGAGCACGTAGATGCCCAGGCCGCGCAGCACTTGCGGGATGTTGCCCGCCTTGGCGTACACGCGACATCCCGGCTTCGAGACGCGTTGGATCGAGCGCAGCACGCTTTCACCGTCCGGACCGAAACGCAGTTGGACTTTCAGCGTGCTGCGGGGCGTGCCCGGCTCGACGCTGAAGGATTGGATGTAGCCCTCTTCCTTGAGGATCTGCAGCACGCTCACCTTCAATTTGGAGGCGGGCATCGAGATCGACTTCTTGCCCACGGTATTTGCGTTGCGCAAGTACGTGAGCAGATCGGCGACGGGGTCGGTCATCATGGCGTTCTAATTTCCCGTTGGTGTCTTGTACGTGTGGCGGGGCTGGTGCTCACCACGAGGCCTTGCGCATGCCCGGGATCTCGCCGAGCAGCGCGCGCGTGCGCAGGCAGATGCGGCAGATACCGAATTTCTTGTAGACGGCGCGTGCGCGACCGCACATGCCGCAGCGCGTGTAGTTGCGCACTTTGTATTTTGCGGGACGCCCGCACTTCACGATCCAGGTGGTTTTAGCCATTGTCGGTAGTCCTTACTGAGCCTTCGCCGCGGGTGCAGCGGCCGCCTTGGATTCGGTCTTCGCGGGCGCGGCGGAAGCCTCGGGCGCGCGCTTCTTTTTCTTCTTCTCGGGCTCGTCGGCGCCGGGCGCCATGAACGGCATGCCCATTTCCTTCAGCATGAAACGCGCCTGCTCGTCGTTCTTCGCGGTGGTCACGAACGTGATGTCCATGCCCTGCGTGAACTCGATCTTGTCGAGCTCGATCTCCGGAAAAACGGTCTGTTCCGTGAGACCCAGAGTGTAGTTCCCTCGTCCGTCGAGCTTGTCCTTGACGCCGCGGAAGTCGCGGATACGCGGCAGGACGATCGAGATCAGCCGGTCGGCGAACTCCCACATGCGATCGCGGCGCAGCGTGACCGCACAGCCGATCGGCATGCCTTCGCGCAACTTGAAAGCCGAGATGGCCACGCGCGCCTTGCGAATCGTCGGCGCCTGGCCGGTGATCATCGCCATTTCCTTGGCGGCCTGTTCGACGCGAGCCTTGTTCTCGACTGCGCCGTTGACGCCCATGTTCACGACGATCTTGACCAGGCGCGGCATCGCGTAATCGTTCTCGATGCCGAAACGCGCCTTGATCTTGGGCTTGATCTCGCTGTCGTACTTTTCTTTGAAACGGGGGGCCATGGCTCAGCTCTTCTTCTTCGCGGCCTTGGGGGCGGCCTTTTTCGGGCTCTTGACCTTGCTCTCCGCCAGCTTCACGTTGCTCGCGTGGATCGGCGCTTCGCGTTGGACGCGCTCGCCCTTGGGATTCTGCTGCGTCGGCTTCTTGTGCCGCCAGCGCATGTTCACGCCTTCGACCAGGACGCGGCCGGCGCGCGGCAGGGCTTGCTTGACCTCACCGGTCTTGCCCTTGTCGTTGCCCGACAGGACCAGGACGATATCGCCCTTCTTGACGTGCACTTTCCCGACGGGCGTGCGCGCTTGGGTGCGGATGTGGGCGCCTGTGCGGCGCAGACTCTTCTTGACTTGCACGCGGGCTCCCTAGACGACCTCTTGGGCCAACGAGATGATCTTCATGAAATTGCGCTCGCGCAGTTCGCGCGCCACCGCGCCGAAAATGCGCGTGCCACGCGGGTTGTTCTCGGCGTCGAGCAGCACGACCGCGTTGCGATCGAAGCGCACGTACGAGCCGTCTTCACGGCGCGTGGGCTTGCGCGTGCGAACGATGACGCCCTTGACCACGCTTCCGGGCTTGACCTCGGAACCAGGCAGGGACTTCTTGACCGAGAGCACGATCACGTCGCCGAGGCCGGCTACGCGACGGTGCGTTCCACCGAGCACCTTGATGCATTGGACACGCTTGGCCCCGGTGTTGTCGGCCACGTCCAGATAGGTCTGCATTTGAATCATGCGCCACCTGCCTTCGTCGTCGCGAGTTTGGCTTCAGCCGCGGCCTTGGCCGCCTTGCGCGCGCCCGCTCCGGCAGCCTCGGCGGCCGCCTGTGCGATCGCTTCGACGTCCAAGCCGCGATCGGGGGCGGCTTCGACGATGCGAACCAGTCGCCAGCGCTTGAGCTTGGAGATCGGCCGCGTCGCCGCGATCTCGACCACGTCGCCGTCGCCGGCGACTTCCTTGTCGTCGTGCGCGTGGTACTTCTTCTGACGCCGCATGTATTTGCCGTACTTGGCGTGTTTGAACGTGCGCGTCACCAGCACGGTGATGGTCTTCGAGCCTTTGGTGCTCGTGACCGTCCCCAGCAGCGTGCGGCGTGTGTTGCGAATCTCGGTCATGTCAGCGCGGCTCCTGCCCGCGAATCTTCTTGTGCCGTTCGTGCACCAGGGTCTTGATGCGCGCGATCTGCCGGCGCAACACACGGATCTGCGACGGGTTCGATGCCGTTTCGGTCGACGCCTTGAAGCGCAGCCCGAACAGCTCCTTCTTGATGTTGGCCAGATCGAACTCGAGTTCCGAGTTCGTCTTGCCGCGGGTTTCGTCTGTCTTCATCGCCGTGTGCTAAGGATCGCGTTGGATAGGCTGTTTGCCGTTGATTCTGTGAATGCTGCGAGGTCGCCTGCGTGCATCAAGTCGTCGAGAGACGACGGATGAGCTTGACCTTGATAGGCATCTTGTGGGCCGCGCGCTTGAAGGCGAGCTTGGCCTTGTCTTCGGGAATGCCGCCGACTTCGAAGAGCACGCTGCCCGGCTTGACCACCGCGACCCAGAACTCGACGTCGCCCTTGCCCGAACCCATGCGCGTCTCAGCAGGCTTGCTGGAGACAGGCTTGTGCGGAAAAATGCGGATCCAGACCTTGCCCTGACCATCGAGCGCGCGGTTGATCGCGACGCGGCCGGCCTCGATCTGACGACCGGAAATCCAGGCCGCGTCGAGCGACTGGAGTCCGAAGTCGCCGAACGAGACCTTGTTGCCACGAGTCGCCCGGCCGCGGACCTTGCCGCGGTGGACTTTTCTGAACTTGGAGCGTTTGGGTTGCATCGCCATGGGGATGTTCCTCGTCTTCTCTTTCGAGCCTCAGCTCGCCGCCGGACCGGTAGGACGCGGGGACATGGGACGACGCGGACCGCGCGGGCGCTCATTGCGCATCGGCGCACCTTGCTGGACAGCCTTGAAGTCGATCTTCTGGCCCGGCTCCAGATCACCTTTGTAGATCCAGACCTTGACGCCGATGATTCCCCAGGTGGTCTTGGCTTCGGCGGTGCCGTAGTCGATGTGCGCGCGCAGAGTGGAGAGCGGCACGCGGCCTTCGCGCTCTTTGGCTTCGCGCGCCATTTCGGCCCCGCCCAGTCGGCCATTGACCTCGACCTTGATGCCCTTGGCGCCGGCCTGCATCGTGGTCTGAATCGCCTTCTTGATCGCGCGACGGAACGCCATGCGCTTCTCGAGCGCCTCAGCGACCATCTCCGCGACCAGCGCCGACTCCAGCTCCGGGCGCTTGATCTCGCGCACGGTCATATGGCAGGTCATGCCGGTGATCTTTTGCAGTTCGGTCTTGAGCTCGTCGACGCGCACGCCCTTGCGACCGACGAGCACGCCGGGACGCGAGGTGTGCACGATCACGTTGACGGCCTCGCCCGTGCGCTCGATCTCGATGCGCGGGATGCCGGCGGCCTTGTACTCCTTGCCGATGTACTGACGAATCTTGAAGTCCTGCAGCAGGAGCTTCTTGAAATCCTTCTTGTTGGCGTACCAGCGCGAGCGGTGAGGCTCGACGGTGGCCAAACGGAAGCCTGTCGGATGAACTTTCTGACCCATGGGTTCTTCGTTGGCTCCGTGGTGCTAGCTGGACTTGGCCGTGCTGGCCCGTTTTGCATTGGGGGTGGCGCGCTTCTTCTTCGCCGGCTTCGCCGGTTCGGCGGCCTGCGCTTCTTCGGCGACGGCCACCGTCAGGTGCGCGGTGCGCTTGCGGATCGGCATCGAGCGGCCCTGGGGACCCGGTCGGAAGCGCAGGCGGCCTTGAACGAGCGGGCCGTCGTCGGCTTTGCACTCGGTGATCACGAGCCGATTGACGTTCACGTTTTCGTCCTGCGATGCGTTGGCCATGGCCGAGCGCACCAGCTGTTCGTAGTAGGTCGATGCGCGCTTAGGCGAAAAGTGCAGCAGCTCGAGCGCGCTGTTGACGGTCTTGCCGCGGATCAAGTCCGCGACCAGACGTGCCTTGCGCGCCGTGGTGCGCGCGTAACGGTGACGCGCGGCGTATTGGGTGGATTCGCTCATGGATCGGACCTGGCCCTAGACGGGAGCCTTGACCGCCTCCTTCTTGTTGGTGTGGCCACGGAAGATGCGCGTCGGCGCGAACTCTCCCAGCTTGTGCCCGACCATGTCCTCGGTGATGTGCACGCGCAGGTGCGTGCGGCCGTTGTGGACCATGAACGTGAAGCCCACGAAGTCCGGAGTGACCGTGCAGGAACGCGCCCAGGTCTTGATCACGTCCTTCTTGCCGGTCTTGGTCATCGACGCGACCTTCTTGGCCACGTTCGCGTCCACATAGGGACCCTTTTTTACGCTGCGGCTCATTCTTCGGGCTCCTAGCGTTTGTGACGGCTCTTCATGATGAACTTGTTGGTCGGGTGGTTCTTGCGACGACGGCGACCACCCTTCGCGGGAACGGCAGTGGGCGAACACGGGTGGCGCCCGCCCTTGGTGCGGCCTTCGCCTCCACCGTGCGGGTGGTCGACGGGGTTCATCGCGGTGCCGCGCACGTACGGACGGATGCCGAGGTGGCGCGAGCGTCCGGCTTTGCCGAGCTTGATGTTCTGGTGCTCGAGATTGCCCAGACGTCCGATGGTCGCGCGGCAGGTCAGGTGCACCAGGCGAATCTCGCCCGACGACAACAGGATCGCCGCGTAGTTGCCTTCGCGCGCGGTGAGCTGCGCGGTGTTGCCGGCGGTGCGCACCATTTGGCCGCCCCGATTGGGGTGCAGCTCGATGTTGTGAACCTGCAGGCCGACCGGAATGTCCGCCAAGGTCAGCGTGTTGCCATTGAGCGGCTCGGCGCCGTGTCCGGTGGTGATCGTCTGTCCGACCTCGAGCCCCTGGGGCGCGAGCATGTAGCGCTTCTCGCCATCCGCGTAGTGCAGCAGCGCGATGTGGCAGCTGCGATTGGGGTCGTATTCGATCGTGGCGACCTTGGCGGGCATCCCGTCCTTGTCGCGCTTGAAGTCGATCACGCGGTACATGCGCTTGTTACCACCACCGCGGC
>JANMRV010000793.1:0-4449 GCA_031388685.1 Planctomycetota bacterium | reverse complement strand
GCGCGGACTGTCGTTTCCCGCGGAGGGGGGCGAGGGGGCGGAGTTGGGGGCGCGAAGGCTGGATTGAGAGGGCGGATGGGCGGGGAGCGTGGGTGGTGATGTCCATCGACGCTACCAGGCAGTTCGGCCGTACGTTGGTCGCTACCCGTACGGTGCCAGGCACTTTCAACGATTCGAGTACGAATCGATGAAAGAGCCACCATCGATTCGAATGGGCGAAAGAGTCCGGCGCCTATCGATTCGAATGGGCGGGGGATCCGGGCAGGATCCACGGCTCGGCCATGCGGGTTTGGTACTTGCGCAGCCAGGCGGAAATTTCGGGCGAGTGCGGGAAGCGTTCTTCGCTCGTGTAGGGATAGCCGCTCATTCCGTGGAACGGCAGGGGCTCGACGTGCAGCGCGTTGATCGTGTTCGGATCGCGATCCTTCGCCCAGCCGTCGAGGAACAAGAAATAGTCGCGGCGCCAGCCGGGCTTCAGCTCGGGCGCGGCTGATGCGTCGAATTGAACGTGCAGCGCGTCACCACTGCCGAGGATCACGAACTGATCGTCGATGGCACCGAGCAGCGGCAGCGTCTCGCCGTACTTCGTATAGAGACCCGGGTGCGGATTCCAGCGCGGCGTCGGTGCGATGCGATTCCACTGGAAGCGCGCCGGCTGCTCTGGCCGTTCGTCCAGGATCGGTTCGCTGAAGCCGCGGCGCCACAATTCGGCTGACGCCGGCTCGAGCTGCGTGATCTGCAATTGCGCGTCGTCGCGGTCGACGCCCAGGCGGATGGCGTCCCAGTACAGTCGCAGCGAGCTGAAAATGCGCAGGCGCGGATCGTCGCGCACGAGCATGTCGCTCACGTCCACGACCATCGTCTTGGTTTTTCCAGCGGGGAATCCGACCGGCGGGCCGCAGTCCTTCCAGCCACCCTTTCCGTCGGGCACCTGGAAGATCGGCGGGATGAACTTGAAGCTTGGATCGCGCGCACTGGCCATGTTGACACTGGCGTCGGTCCAATAGAACCAGCCGGTCAGGAAAAGGCGCAGCTTCTCCGCGTCGCGCAATTTCGCTGCGTCGAATTCGACTTCGATGAAGTGCGGCGCGCACAGGCCGATCAGTTGTGACGGCGCGAACTCGAAGTGCTCCGCGTACTCGTTGTCGATCGCAGCGACGGCTTTCGTCCAATCCGCGCCGTCGCTGCCCAGCGCTCGCGCCGGGGACAGTGGCTCGCGCAGCGTGTGCACGTGCGGCAGAGGGAAGGGCGGGAAGCAGAACAATTCGTTGGGAAAAATCTCCGTGCCTTCTGGGTGATCGATTACATCGAGGCGCAACCGGTCGAGGTAGGTGACTTCGCGCAGCTCTTCGGTGATCTGCAGATCAAACTTGCCGTCCTTCGGCGCGAGTTGTTCGCCACGGATCAGCACGTACTCGTCGTGATCGGGTGGCACGAGCAGACCCGGCTCCATCGGCAATCCAAGCGGCGTGATGCCGAGCACGTCGCTGACGAATTCGTAGTTGCTGCCGTCCCAGGTGTAGAGGAACGGACACGAAGCGATCAGACCCTCGATCTGCTGGATGCTGCGCGAGCCCGCGACTGACTCGATTTCGTATTGGATCACGCCATTGGGCCAGACGATTCTCATCCAATCGATCGCCTCGGCCGCGCCCAGACCGAGAGCGGTCGGCTCGCCGCGCCAGTAGACGCGCTGGTACTGTCCGCCGGCGCGCATTTCGACGACGGCACCAACGCCGCGGCGATTGTCTTTCGCGCCGCGCAGCGCCAGATGCAGTCTTGGATGCGCGGGCACTGAGACGTGCGTCAGCGCGACCCCCTGCACAGTGCTGATCAGCGCCTCGGGCACGCCATCCCCGTCGATGTCCGCGAGCGCAGGCAGGTTTGCGGACTTCGTCTTCGAGAGCACGAGTTCGAATCCCACCTGTCCGAGGCGGCCGGCGGCAAGTTGCACCTCGAGCACGTCCTCGTTTTGCACGTCGGCATTGAGCCACGCGGTGTCGATCAATCCGTCGCCGTCGAAATCCGTTGACAGCAATTCGCGGGGCCGTGTGCCGGCCCACGGGTCGCCCGGGGCATTCGGCCCCAGCCGCAAGTTGGCGGCTTGCACGATCCGGCGAGACTGATCGGGCCGGAAGACCGTCGAGATCTGATTGAAGTAGACCAGCGAGAAGGGGCCGCAGCCCCACAGGTCAGGACGTCCGTCAAGATCGAGATCCGAGCACACCGGCCGGATCGGCGTCACCGAAAATTGTTTCAGGCACTCGTCGGTCACGGACGCGAATTTTCCGGCGCGAAGATTCGACAGGAGTAGCACGTCGCGCGCTCCGCCGCACAAGAGGTCGACATCCTGGTCGCCATCGAAATCTTCGCTGATCAGCCACTCGAACGGCCGCATCGCCGGCGCACCGGTTTCGAGCGTCACATCCACGAACGCGCCGCCGGCGCTTTGCGAGCGCGCGCCGTCGTTGCGCAGGATGCGCAGGCCGAAGCGGCCGATCATGGCCAGATCGAGATCGCCCTCGTGATCGAAATCGAAAGCCAGTCCGCTCTGGGGCGTAGCGGGCAGCACGAACACCGGCTTGGAATCCTGGATCCATGTGGCGTTGCCCGCGGCATCGACACTGACGCGCCACAGGCAGATGTCCTTGCCGCGTGCCGCGAAGACATCGAGCGCACTGCGTGCGTCCTTGGAATTTACGTCGACGACCGGTGTGAGATCCGCCGCGATCAGCCAGTCGATGGCGGCCGTGTCGAGCACGCTCGTGCGCCAAGTCTTGTCGCCCGCCTGCAGCGCCGCGATGGCTCCGCGCGAGCCCCAGCCGACGAGGTCGATCGTGCCGTCGCCGTCGAGATCGTAGGGCAGGAGGTGTTCGAAGCCGGCCAGCTCGGGCAGCAGCGTCTGCTGCGCGCCCGCGGACAAGACCTTGACCGCCACGGGAACGTCGCTGGCGCGCGGCGTCGGCGCGATCAGATTGCCGAGGTTGCCGCGCTCGAAGTCGGCTTCCTTGGGCGCCACGAGTCCGCGGTCCTGAATCGTCTGGAACTCGGCCAGGAAGCGCTCGAACTCCTGGTCGCGGCCGAGGTCGCGCATCAGGATCGACATGCGGTGGATCGCCGTCACGTACCAGCTGCCGGCATTGTCGACTCCGCGCGCGATCACCTTGCGATAGAGCGCTTCTGCTTCCTTCGGAGAGCTTTCTTCGATCACCTGGCCAAGACCGAGCTGGGTCGGCAAGTCGTTGGGCTCGCCAGCGATCGCCTTGCGCAGGTGCTGCTCGGCGCTCTGGAAATTGCCGGCGAGCATGTCCATGCGCGCGAGCACGTAGTGGGCGCGCGGATTGTCCGCTTCGCGTTCGAGCACTTCTCCCAGGAGTTTGCGCGCTTGCGTCTCGCGCTCGCCACTGCGGTCCCTGGCGCGCGCAATCACCGCGCCCGCGATCAGGTCCTCGAGCGCGGGCTCTGGGCGCGCGAGCAGCCCCGCCAGCGCCTTTTCGGCTTCATCGAGACTGCCGGGTTTGTCCTGCACCGCGAACAGCGAGAACCAAGCCGCGACTTTTTCGCGCGCGACCTGATCGGCAACGGGATCGCCGACGGGCTTGGGCGCGACCACGGGTTTGGGACGCAGACTGACGATCCACAGGAGCGCCACGGCGGCCAGAATGGCGAGCACCACCAGGACGACGACGAGCACGCCGCCGCGCGTGCGGCTGCCTGTCCCGCTCGGCCCTCTGGACGCAAACAAGGGAACGCGCGGTTGTCGATCGGAATGGGTCATTCGAGGAGGGGCTAGGGCCGCTGGATCCGGTGCGCGATTAGAACACTTCGCGACGGCGCAAACAGGTCTCACCCGGCGGCGTGAAGTGTGCTCGAAGGCCCCTTGCGGGAGCGCCGCGCGACCGATCTGTGCGCGAGAGCTTTGGATTTTGTGGCCGCCATCCGATGGAATGGCCCAAACATGACCAGCTCAAACGTTTCGCCGAGTGCCCAAAGCTCCAGCTCCGGATCGGGGCCGCCGGCGCCGGGCGCCATCGTGATCGGCGCCAGTTCCGGGATCGGGGCCGCCTTGGTGCGACGACTTGCGGGCGAGGGCTGGAACGTCGCCGCCTTGGCGCGCCGCGCGGACCAGCTCGAAGAACTGGCGCGCGCCTGCTCGAGCGCCAACTTGCCCGGCCGTGTCTTCGTCCACGTTCACGACACGCACGATGTCGAAGCCGTGCCGGAGTTGCTCGAGCGCATCGCCAAGGAAGTCGGCCGCATCGACTTGGGTGTCTACTCGGCCGCGGTGATGCCCAAGGTCGATCGTCAGAGTTACGACACCGCTGTCGACCTCGACATGCTGGCCGTCAACTTCGGCGGCTGTGTCGCCTGGGGTAACGCGCTGGCCGGACTTTTCAGGAGCCAGCGTTCAGGCACCCTGATCGGGATCTCCTCGATTGCCGGCGACCG
>JANMRV010000770.1:0-1440 GCA_031388685.1 Planctomycetota bacterium | reverse complement strand
GCCCGCCGACCAGCCGCATTGGCTGGAAGAGCCGCATGGCACGTTGTATCGCACTGAAAATCTGCCCTTGCAGATCAACGCACCGAGCGTGCCCGGTCAAATGCGCTGCACGCTGGTGCTCGAGCTTGCGGCCGGCCGCCGAATCGAAGTCGATGTGCCGATCGTATTCAAGTGGGTCGATCCGGTCGCGGGAGAGCGCACTCGACCGGTGGTCGTTACGCCGATCGCGTCGGTCGTGCCGAAGGACGACGTGGCCATCGTGGGCAAGGAACCCGTGACGGTCGTCTTCGAGATCGAAGCGCTCGCTCAAGGCGAGCAGAGTGATCTTGCAGTCGAAGTCGCGCCGTTGCCCGAAGGTTGGGACATCGTCGGAGACGTTTCCATCCAGGGCGGCACCATGCGTCGCGGCGATCGGCGAAGTGTCAGTATCCAGATCGTGCAAGGCGCGAACGCGCGCGCCGGCATCCTCCAGCTGAGCTTCAAGAGTTCGCGCGGCTTTGCGAACCGTTCGATTCACGTGATCGATCACGAGCATCTCCTACCCCAGACCTGGTACACGCCGGCCGAAGTGCGGCTCGTGCCCTTGGACGTGAAAGTCAGTTCGCAGGCGGTCGGCTACATCCGCGGCGCGGGCGACGATATCCCGCGCGCGCTCGAACGTCTCGGCGTGCAAGTCGAAACGATTGATCCGGCCGCTGCGGATCCACGGCAACTCGCCAAGTTCGACGCGATTGTCACGGGCGTGCGCGCTTACAACACGGTGGATTCGCTCGCGAGCTTCCAGCCGGCGCTGCTCGACTTCGTGAAGGCAGGAGGGACGCTGGTGGTGCAGTACAACACAGCGGGCTCGAGCTTGGTGGTACCCGCCGAAAAGATCGGGCCCTTCCCCTTTCAACTGACGCGCAACCGTGTGACCGTCGAAGAGGCCACGCCGAGCTTCGTCGACCCCAAGCACGCTTTGCTGACAGCGCCCAACGCGATTTCCGCTGCGGACTTCGAGGGCTGGGTCCAGGAGCGCGGGCTCTACTTCGCGGGGAACTTCGGCGAGAACTTCACGGCGCCGATCGCCTGGAACGACCCTGGCGAAGCGGCACAGAACGGAGCGCTGATCTGCTGCGACTTCGGCAAGGGCCGCTTCATCTATACGGGGATCAGTTTCTTCCGCGAGTTGCCGGCCGGCGTGCCGGGGGCTTATCGCTTGTTCGCGAACCTGATCTCGCGCCGTACGCCGCGCGAATGAACCTCGCGCCGCGTCTGCCCCTCGAGCCGAATTTCTCTGCATGAGTTCGCTCGATTGGGTCGTGCTGCTCGGCACGCTCGGATTCATCGTCGCCTACGGCACGTGGAAGACGCGCGGCGCCGCCACCAGCGAGAGCTACCTGCGCGGCGGCAGCGACAGCAAATGGTGGAGTGTGGGTTTGAGCGTTATGGCGACCCAAG
>JANMRV010000739.1:0-1385 GCA_031388685.1 Planctomycetota bacterium | reverse complement strand
CGTGCTCACGGGCCAGTACGGTGACTACGGGCTGCCTACACTCGCAGGTGACGGTGAACGTAGGGTGACGGGCTCCGCCAACCGCGTGAGCCGCGGCGGCAGCTTCCGCGATGCCGCTTCGAGCGCGCGTTCGGCGAACCGCAACAGCGCCACGCCCGAGTTTCGGAACAACAGCATGGGCCTGCGTCCCGCCAGGCCAGCGCATCTTTCTGCTTCACCACTTCACCTCGAAAAAAAGTGACGTTGGGCTGTTGCGGGGCGTTCGGCCAAGCGGAGTGCGTAGCAAAGCCGCGAGCGCAGTCCGATCGCCGGTGCAGGAATCAGAACCAACATTTTGTTGGGCTGTGCGTCCCGCAGAGCCAATCTCGAACCTGCTGGGGCGGGCGACGAGGCGCCCGAGCAGATCATGAACCTCCTGCTGAACTCAGCCGCCTTGTCTCAGTCCTCGGTACCATGCCGACGCCATGACCGATCCGAGCTTGCCCCTCGACCCTCGCGCGGAGGAGTTGTTCCGCGAGTACCTCGCGCGCGTTGACCCTGGCGAGCCCGCTGACTTCGAAGCGCTCTGCCGTGCGAATCCCAATCTTGCACATGACCTGCGTGAACTGAGGCGTGCGATCGAAATTGCCAGGCGGCTCAATTCCTCCAGCGACGATCGTACGCTCAGCGAACGCCTGAAGCAGAAGTTCGGCACCGATCCTGGTCCGACAGCATCGCTCGACGACGAGCCGCGTCCAGACTCCGGCGCGTCAAGCAAGCTGTTCGAGAGGCTGCGCGGCGGCGGCACACGCGGCACGCGCTACAAGCTGCTCGGTGAAGTCGCACGCGGCGGGATGGGCGTGATCTTGAAGATCTGGGACGACGAACTGCGGCGCACGTTGGCGATGAAAGTCGTGCTTGGTCGCGGCAACGAGCCGAGCGGCCAGACGCCCGTCGTCGATCCCAATATGCTTGGCCGCTTCCTCGAAGAAGCGCAGGTCACGGGCCAGCTCGATCACCCCGGCATCGTTCCCGTGCACGAGCTTGGCCTCGACGCAGACGGCCGCGTGTACTTCACGATGCGCCTGGTCAAGGGCGAAGACCTTCGCAGCATCTTCGAGAAGGTCCGCAGCGGCGAAGACGGCTGGAACCAGGTTCGCGCGCTCGGCGTGCTGCTCAAGGTGTGCGAGGCGATGAGCTACGCGCACTCGAAGAAGGTGATCCACCGCGACTTGAAGCCGGCCAATGTGATGGTCGGGAAGTTCGGCGAGGTCTACGTGATGGACTGGGGTCTGGCGCGCGTGCTCGGGCGCGAGGATTCGCACGACATTCGCCTGGCCTCGAAGGAGCAGATGACCGCGCTGAAGACCGCGCGCCAGGAGGAGCGCCAGGAGACGCCCGATTCG
>JANMRV010000720.1:0-3281 GCA_031388685.1 Planctomycetota bacterium | reverse complement strand
CGCCGCGAACATCCATGAGTTCATCGATTCGCTGCCGGAGAAGTACATGACGGCTGTCGGTGACGCAGGCACGCGTCTTTCCGGAGGCCAACGCCAGCGCATCACCATCGCGCGCGCGATCCTCAAGGGCGCGCCGCTCTTGCTGCTCGACGAAGCGACCAGTGCGCTCGATTCCGAGAGCGAAGCCGTCGTGCAGGAGGCGCTCGATCGCCTGATGGTCGGCCGTACCGTGATCGTGATCGCGCACCGTTTGTCGACGATCCGCAATGCCGATCGCATCGCGGTGCTCGAAGCGGGCAGGCTGGTCGAAATCGGCAGTCACGACGAATTGATCGCGAAACGCGGCGCCTATTGGCGCTTCTACTGCGTCCAATTCCCCGACGGCAAGGACGCGCGGGCAGAAGTGAGGGCAAACGCTTGAGCGAGCAACACGAACACGGAAACGACGCTTCTTCCGCCGGCGCGTCGGCGAAGCCCCACGATCCCAGGCTTGATTCGAGCGGCGAGGAGCACCCGGCCGTCCAGCCTCTGCCTTTCGATCTGATCGCGCTGGAGAGCACGCGCACGGGTCTGCGCATTCTGGGTCTCGGTCTTGGGCTCGTGGCGTTCGCGGTTCCCATGGTGCTCGGAAGTTCTGCGCGCGCGGATCGCTGGGTCTCGCTCGCGGGTTGGGTGCTCACCGCGCTCGGTTTCCTGTGCGTGGTGCTTGGCGTGACCATCATGGCGCCAACGCCCCACGGACCCTTGCCGAAACTTGCCCGCGTCGCCGCGATTTTGTTCGGAATCGCGGCGCTGATCTCGGCGATCGTGCAGGGCTTCACCCACAGGTCACTCATCTTCCCGTACTTCAACACCGCGACCGACGGCGTGGTCCCCTTCATCAACGAGGCCGCCCGCGTTGCGCTGCTTGCACTGCCTTGGATCCTGTGGCGTTTTTGCCAGTACCGCGGACTGACGGGCCGCGCGATCGTGTGGCTGTGGATCGCGATGGCAGGCAGCGCGCTGGCGCTCGCCGCGCGCTTCACCGAAACAACGAACGCGCTGCTGTACGGATTTCCGCTGCTCGGTGTGATCGTGTTCTTTGCCGCGCGGCAGACCTCGCGCGACGTCTGGCTCGACGCGCTGTACCGCAACACGAAGTTTCACGCGCTGAGCAAGCCAAGCGCGACCGTCGAACCGCTGCGCCCCGCCGGCGACCGCTAGCTGGATCGTTCGATCAGGCAGACCGCCTGCACGGCGATGCCCGCGCCATGCGCAAGCGCGCCCAGGCCTTCGAGCGTCTTGCCTTTCACGTTGACGGCATCGGCGTCGACGCCGATCCAAGCCGCGATCCGTGCGCGCATCGCCGCGCGCTGCGGCGCGATGCGCGGGCCCTCGGTGGCGATCACGATGTCCGCGTTGACCACGCGCCAGCCCTTTGCGCGCACGAGTTCCAGCGCGGCGGCGAGCAACTTCGCGCTGTCCGCGCCCTTCCAGCGCGGATCGCGATCGGAGAACAGGGTCCCCAGATCGTCGAGGCCCGCGGCGCCGAGCAAGGCATCGGTCAGCGCGTGCAGGACCGCGTCACCGTCGGAGTGCCCTTCCGGTCCGCTCGGATGATCGAACCTGACTCCGCCGAGCACGCACGGCCGGCCGGGCACGAACCGATGCACGTCGAAACCCAATCCCACGCGCATGCTCATGCTTTTTCCCTTGCGCGCCAGGCGAGCAGCGCCTCGGCGATGATCAGATCCGATGGAGTCGTGACTTTCAGATTGCACGGATCGCCCGCGACGATCGTCACCGGCCCAAGGTAGCGCTCGTGCAGCGCGCAATCGTCGGTCGGCTCGAACTCGTCAGCTTCGGCGCGCGACAAAAGCTCGAGCAGGACCGCGCGACGAAAAGCCTGCGGCGTCTGCGCGGCCCACAAGACGGAGCGATCGAGCGTGCGCTCGGCGTGGGTCCCCGACGCCGATGTTTTCAACGTGTCGTGCACGGGCACGGCGACCACGCTGGCGCCTTCTCGGTGAGCGACGCGCGCGGCTTGTTCGATCACGTCGAAGCCGATCAAGGGTCGCGCGCCGTCGTGGACCAGCACGACATCGATGTCCAAAGAAACGCTGCGCGCGCCCATGCGCACCGAGTGCGTGCGGCGCCGTCCGCCGGGCACGATCGCGCGCACTTTTCTGAAGGCCGGGTGCAGCTTCGACGCATCGCGCGCCATCTGCGCGAACAGTTCGAGGTCCGCGGCATGGGCGACGATCACGATCTCCTCGATCAGCGCCGCGCGATCGAAGGCAGCCAACGTGTGCTCGATCAACAAGCGGCCCGCCAACTGCAGCAGCGGCTTGCGCGGGCCTGAACCCATGCGCGTCGAATCGCCGGCCGCGACGATCACCGCCGCGGCTCGCGGCGGCCGTTCAGAGTCCTTGGGTCGTTGCATCGTGGATCGCCCGCGCAACTTCCGCCGGCGCGCGCCAAAGCGTAGGGTGCGCTCGTGCCGCCCGAAAGTCCGCTGCCGCGACCGTCGCGCCGTCCGCTGGTCGCTCCGAGCCTCGAAGAGCGCGCAGCCGCGTTTGCCGGCCCGAGTTCCAAAGGCGCGTTTTCGCCGCGGAAAGCGCCGGCCGTCGATCCCGCCGCCAAGTCCCGCTCAGTCGCGATCCAACCCACGCTCGCTCCTGCTGCGCGTCCCGGCCCGCGAGCAGCGCCCGCTCAGCAGCAGGCTTCCCGTGGGATCACGCCGCAGGGCAGTGTGATCCTCGGCATCGATCCAGGCACGCGCGTCGTCGGTTGGGGCGCCATCGAACTCACCGCCCGCGGACCGCGCCTGCTCGCCGCCGGCGTATTGCGAGCAGGCGAAGGCGAACTGGCCGGCCGCCTCGGCCTGATCCGCTGCGAATTGGATCGATTGATCGCGACCTGGCGTCCCATGGCGATGGCCGTGGAAGAGGCCTTTGCCCACAAGAACATCCAGAGCGCCCTGCGCATCGGCGAAGGCCGCGGAGTCGTGCTCTCCTGCGCGGCCGCGGCCGGGGTTTCCGTCCACCAGTATTCGCCCGCCAGCGCCAAGAAAGCCCTGGTGGGCAACGGCGCGGCCCACAAGTCTCAGGTGGCGGCGATGGTCGCGCGCAGACTGGAGCTTGCCAAGGCGCCGGAGCCCTTGGACGCGACCGATGCGCTGGCGTTGGCCCTGACCCACTTGGACCGCAGCCAGGGGCTGCAAGTTTCGTCCGCGGGCGGCCGCGTTCGAAGGACCAAGGGGCCGCGGCGCGGGCGCGCGTAGCCGTACGCTGCCCGTTTCA
>JANMRV010000705.1:0-5574 GCA_031388685.1 Planctomycetota bacterium | reverse complement strand
GCATCCCGGTCGAGATCGAAGGCGAGGCCTGGATCCGCGCCTGACGACGCGGATCCCGGCCCTTCGCACGCGCGTCGCCTACTTGCAGCGCGCGATCAGCTGCTGATTCAGGCGCGTGTACTCTTCGGCGAGCGCAGGTTCGGCTTTCTTCGCCAGTTCCAGCGACTGCGTCGCAGCGGCAATCGCTCCGGCCTTGTCGCCCTGCTTCTCGAGGATCAGACCCTTGCGGTAGATGATCCACAGCGCGGTCGGGTTCTCCTTGATCGCGGCATCGATCCAGGTCACGGACTTCTTCAGATCGAGGTTGTGCTCGAAGTAGAACATCGCGGCCGGGAAGTAGGGCTTCTTGCCGTCGCCGGCCATGGCAGCCTCGATCTTGCTGACCATGGTCTTGACCAGGTCCGTTTCGATCTTCACAGGCACGCGCGTCTTGTCCCAGACGATCTCCAGCGTGGCGGAGTCGTCGCGCAGATCGCCCAATCCGATGGTCATCGTTTCGACGCTTTCCGCCAGGGCTACGGGCTTCACCTTGATGCGCAACTGGTCTTGCTTCTCGTCGTAGGCGTAGGCGCCCCATTGCCCCTCGACCTTGTTGAGGATCACGGTCCATTCCTTCTCGCCGGGAATCGTGAGCAGCGCATAGGAACCCGCGGGCACGGCCGAGCCGCCGAACTTGATGTCGCCGCTGAAGCTGAGCTTGGTCGCCGTGTTCGCGCCGGTGCGCCAGATTTCCCCGTAGGGTTGCAGGCCGCCGAAGATCTTGCGGCCCTTGACGCCGGGGCGCGAGTATTCGACCGAGAAGTCGGTCAGACCGACGCGCTGTTCAAACTTGCCCGCAGGACTGGCCTGGGGGAACTGGAGCTCCGCAGCATCCTGGGTCTTGGTCGGAAGCGCCGGCGCGAGCAGGGAGCCGGCGACAGCGAAAAGTGCAACGGGAAGGACTGAGATGTTCATAGTGGGGGAATGATGACGGGGAAGGCCGCAGATTGCATCTGTGCAGGCGGGGCATGTACGAAGCTCGAACGAAAAGCCCAGGAAAACACGGGCTTGAAGCCTCAGTTCTGGGCCAGCGCAGGCAGTTCGCCGTCTGCGCTCCAGCCTCCGCCGAGCGCCTTGATGAACTGCACGGCGTTCGCGAAGCGCTCGCTGCGGATCTGAATCGAGGCGCGCTCGATCGCCAGCACGCTGCGCTCGCTGTCGACGACATCGAGGTAGCCGACGAATCCCGCGTCGTAGCGCTGGCGCGCAAGCGCTGCAGCGCGGCGCGCGGAATCGAGCGCTGCCTGCTGCGCCGCGGCCGCATCCGAGAGCAGGCGCGTCGCAGCGAGCGAGTCCTCGACCTCCCTGAAGGCGATCAAGATCTGCTGACGATAGAGCGCGACGCCTTCTTCGTAGTTCGCGCGCGCGCGCTCCAGATTGGCATCGAGGTGCTCGCCCTGGAAAAGGGGTACGGAAACGCTGGGCAGGATGCTCCATGCCAGGCTGTCCCAATCGAACAGTGAGCTGAGTTCACTACTTTCGAATCCTGCGAATCCCGTCAGGCGGATCGACGGGAAGTACGCGGCGCGAGCCACTCCGATGAGCGCGTTTCGGGCGGCGAGATCGCGCTCGGCGACGGCGACGTCGGGCCGGCGTTCGAGCAGCGCCGAAGGCAGGCCGGGGGGAATCGCAGGCGGCTCGCCGGCAACCTGCGCGGCCACAGCCAGCGTGAACGTGCTGGCCTGCTCGCCCAGCAGCACGGCCAGTGCGTTGGAAAGTTGCCTCCGTCGCAGTTCCACCTGCGCGGATTCTTCGCGCGTCGTCGCCTGCTCGACCTGTGTGCGTGCAAGATCGAGATCGGTGCCCGCGCCGGCGTCGAAGCGTGCTTGTGCGATCAGTAGCGCCTGCGCACGCAATTGATTCGTTCTGCCGAGCGCGGCGAGTTCATCGTCGGCGGCCCGCAGGGCGAAATAGAGCGACGCAACCTCCGCGTGCAACGCAAGCCGCGTCGTCTCCAAGTACCCAAGCTGGGCTTCGCTGTTGCGTTCGACGGCTTCGATCCTTCGGTGCGTCCCGCCGAAGAGATCCAATTCCCAAGACACATCCACAGGAACTCGTAGGTTGGTCGACTCCCTGAACGGATTCTGGAATGCAGTGTTCTGGGAATAGTGTGTGCGGCTGACTTCGGCGCCGACGTAGGTCGCCGGATTGAGGCGCGAGCGCGCCTCGCGCATTCCGGCGCGCGCCTGGGCCACGCGTGCGACGGCGGCTTCGAGATCGTGGTTCTTCTCTCCGGCGCGTCGCTCGAGATCGCTGAGCACGGGGTCGCCAAAGGCGTTCCACCATTCGCCGCGCGGAGCGAACTCGGAGGGCTCGCCTGTCTTCCACGGACCGGCCGCTGAAAACGCGGCGGGAACTGCAACGGGCGGGCGTTCGTAATCAGGCCCGACCGGCTTCGTCACGCAGCCGGTCAGGAACAAGGACGACATCACAAGCAGGCCAGCGATCGTCGAAGCCGGCAGCGGTCCCGTCGCCGGCGATTGGATCGGCTCGGCCTCGTTCGCCCCGGGCCGATAGCCGATGCGCAAAAGCGTCGCGTAGAAAACCGGCGTCAGAATCAGACCAAGGAGTGTCACGCCGATCATGCCCGAGAACACGGCCACACCCATGGCGTGGCGCATCTCGGAGCCCGCGCCTTGGCTCGACACCAACGGAGCGACGCCGGCAATGAAGGCCAGGCTGGTCATCAGGATCGGCCGCAGCCGCAATCGGGCCGCGGCAACGGCCGCGTCGGCGGGATTCATGCCTTCGTCCTGCTTCACCTTGGCGAACTCGACGATCAGGATCGCGTTTTTGCAAGCCAGGCCGACCAGCACGATCAATCCGATCTGCGTGAAGACGTTGTTGTCGCCGTGCGTGAACCAGACACCGACCAGCGCGAACAAGAGGCACAACGGAACGATCATGATGATCGCCAGCGGCATGCGGAAGCTCTCGTACTGCGCCGCGAGCACCAGGAAGACGAGCAGAATGCACAGCGGATAGATGTAGAGCGCAGTGTTGCCTGCGAGGATCCGTTGATAGGTCAGGTCGGTCCACTCGAACGACATGCCCGGCGGCAAGTTTTCGGCGGCGATCTGTGCCATGAGTTTTTCGGATTCGCCCGAACTCTTGCCTGGGGCCGGCCCGCCGGTGATCTCGGCCGCCGGTACACCGTTGTAGCGTTGCACGCGGTCGGGCCCGTAGGCCTCTTCGACCTTGACGATCGAGCCCAGCGGAACCATGGCGCCCGAAGCGCTGCGCACGCGAAGACTCGCGACGTCCGAAGCCTCGTCGCGGAACTGCCCGTCGGCCTGCACGACGACCTGATAGGTGCGGCCGAAACGGTTGAAATCGTTGACGTACAGCGATCCCAGGTTGATTTGCAGCGTATCGAAGACCTCGGAGAGCCGGATGCCCTGGGAGCGGGCCTTCTCGCGATCGATGTCCGCGCGCAGCTGCGGGACGTTGACCGTGAAGCTCGAGAAGACGTTGGCCAGGGCGGGATTCTGCCAGGCCTTCATGACCAGGCCCTGAGTCGCCTGATACAGCCCATCGCTCCCGAGATCGGAGCGATCCTCGACGAACATCTTGAACCCGCCGAGCGCGCCCATGCCGTTGACCGCCGGAGGCGGCACGGCGAGCACGAATGCCTCGGTGATCGAACTGAATTCGCGATTGAGGGCCTGCACGATCGCCAGGCCGGAAAGCTCGGGCATCGTGCGTTCCTCGAAGGGATCGAGACCTATGAAAATGATCCCGGCGTTCGAGCTCGCGGCAAAACCATTGATGCTCAGGCCAGGGAAGGCCACCGCGTGCGCCACGCCCGGCTGCTTCAGCGCGATTTCGGACATGCGCCGGATCACGGCATCGGTGCGCTCGATCGACGACGCGTCGGGCAGTTGCGCGAAAGCCACCGCGTACTGCTTGTCCTGGGTCGGCACGAAACCGGTGGGGGTCTGCTTGAAGATCCAACCGGTCAGCCCGATCAGTCCGACGTACAGCACGAGCATCAGGGCGCTGAGGCGGATCGCGCGCTTCACGTTGCGCGAATAGGACTCACCCGCCCAGGCGAAGGCGCGATTGAACGGGCGGAAGAACCAGCCGAACAGCGTGTCGATCACACGCGTCAGGACGTCCTTGGGTGCGTCGTGGCGTCGCAACAGCAGGGCCGACAGCGCCGGAGAAAGGGTCAGCGAATTGAAGGCGGAGATCACCGTCGAGATAGCGATCGTGATCGCGAACTGCTTGTAGAACTGACCGGTCAGTCCGCTGATGAACGCGGTCGGAATGAACACCGCGCACAGCACGAGTGCCGTGGCGACGATCGGCCCGGTCACCTCTTTCATGGCCTGCTTCGTGGCATCGATGGGCGAGAGCCCGAGCGCGATGTTGCGCTCGACGTTCTCGACGACGACGATCGCGTCGTCGACGACGATGCCGATCGCGAGCACGAGGCCGAACAGCGAAAGGGCGTTGATGCTGAAACCGAAGGCGTGCATCGCCGCAAAGGTCCCGATCAGGGAGACCGGCACCGAGCACAGCGGAATGATCGAGGCGCGCCAGGTCTGCAGGAAAAGGATCACGACGATCACGACCAGCAGAATGGCTTCGAGCAGCGTCACGATGACCGCCTGGATCGACTGGCGCACGAAGACGGTCGGGTCGTAGACGATCGCGTAGTCGAGCCCGTCGGGAAAATGCGTCTTCAGTTCGGCGAGTTTGGCGCGCACGTCGTCGGACAGCTGGATGGCGTTCGCGCCCGGTGACTGGAAGATCGGAAGCGCGACCGCGGCGCGGTTGTCGAGCAGCGAGCGCAGCGAATAGCTCGCCGCGCCCAGTTCGATGCGCGCGACGTCGCGCAGGAAAGTCTTCTGCCCCTCGGCTCCGGTCTTGACGACGATCGCGCCGAATTGTGCTTCGTCGACCAGGCGGCCTTGGGTGGTGAGCTGCACCTCGAAGTCGGGCGCGTCGGGCAGGGGAGCCTGGCCGATTCCGCCGGCGGCCACCTGGCGGTTCTGCTCGCGGATTGCATCCACGACGTCGCTGGCGACCATTCCACGCGCGCCAAGCTTGTCCGGATCGATCCACACGCGCATGGCGAAGTCGCCCGACCCGAAGGCGAGCACGCTGCCGACGCCTTGGATGCGCGCCAGTTCGTCGATGACGTGCAGCGTCGCGTAGTTGCGCAGGAAGACCTCGTCGAAGCGCCCGCCAGGCGAGACGAGGTGCGCAACCATCGTCAGGTCGGGCGACTGCTTGGTGGTGGTCACGCCGAGGCGTCGCACTTCCTCGGGCAGACGCGGCAAGGCCTGGGAGACGCGGTTTTGGACCTGCACCTGCGCCATGTCGACGTCGGTGCCGAGTCTGAATGTCACGGTCAACGTGGTCGTGCCGTCGCTGGTGGACTGCGACGACATGTACATGGCGTTCTCGACCCCGTTGATCGCCTGTTCGAGCGGCGTGGCGACCGTCTCCGACTGCGTCTTGGCGTCCGCGCCCGGATACGTGGCGCGCACGACGACGGAGGGCGGGATGATCTCGGGGTATTCGCTG
>JANMRV010000699.1:0-1620 GCA_031388685.1 Planctomycetota bacterium | reverse complement strand
ATCGCGCTCGGCCTGGATCGGCTGATCCTGCGCGGCACACGCCGCGACGGATGGGTCGGCGGCCTCTGGCTCGGGCTGGCGTTCCTCGTCGCGTATCAGAGCCTGCTCATCTCGCTCGCGATCCTCGTGGTGCTCGTGGCCCGCGACCGCTGGACCCAACGCTGGAGTTGGCTCGGGCTGTGCGGCGGCCTCGCTGTGTGCATGGCGCTGCAGCTTTGTCTCGATCGGCTCGTGTACGGCGAATGGCAGGGCAGCCTGTGGCGCTATCTGCTGGAGAACGTCGGCTACCTGATCGTGCGTCTGTTGGTGGACCTCGGGCTGACGCGCGCAGCGGGCGAGCTCTACGATCAGATCTCGGCCTTGCGCGGACACGAACTCGAGCGCGACGAATCGGTGACCCACGCGACGATGCGCTTCGGGGCATCGTGGTACCTGCTCAATGCGCCGCGTTTTTTCGTCTGGCCGCTGCTCGGAATCTTGGCGGTCGGCGTCGGGCGGGCGCTCGTCAAGCCGCGTTGGACGAGCACGCTTGCTTTGATCGTCCTGGCGATTGCGCTTTTCGTCATGGCCAAGAAGGGCGACAAGTCGCTGCGACTCTGCCTGCCGCTCTTGCCGTTGTGCGTTCCGTTCTTCGCGAGCGCCTGGAGCTCGTGCGCCGAGCGCGTCAGCTTGCGCTGGCTTGCGCGCATCGCACTGTTCGCCGCATTGCCGCTCTCGTGGTTCGCGCTCGCGAATTCACGGCCGAGCGCGCACGCGGCGTATTGGGACGCGGCGGACTGGATCAACGCCCAGGCCGGGGAACAAGGCAGTGCGAAGCGAATGCTCTGCGCGAGTGCCTATGACTGGGCGGTCTTCCTGCGCCTGAGCCCGCGCATTGAAAGGGTCAAACTCGCCGACACGCTCGATCGCTGGAAATCCCTCGATGAAGCGCAGAGAGCGCAAATCGAGCTGCAACTTGACTCACTCGACTGGTTGATCCTGCATCAGCCGCTGCTCGCTTCTCAGCCCGGCTTGATCGAGGCGCTGGCGTCGCGATTCCGAGTGGCCGCGGCTTTCTACGACGAGGATCGGGGGCCGGATCTGGGCGCGGTGCTCGTGCTGCGGCGCGCCGCGAGCGGTGGCCAGCGCCTGTTCGAGTACACGGCCAGCCCAGCGGAGCCGCGGTATGCGCGCAGGCTCGAATTCCGCGCGACTCCGGACGCCCGTCCGCTCTGCCTGCTCGGTTTCGACCTCGCCTCGCTGCCCGGCACGGGCTGGTGGTGGATCACGTACCACTGGGAATTACCGGACGTGCTTCCCGCGCTCGAAGTGCGCGATCGCGTGACCAGCCCCGACGACAAGAACACCTGGCAGAACGATCATGCGCTCGGGCGGGGGACGAGCGTCGGCGGCATAGCCGAGCGCTTCCTCAGCGAAGGATTCCTGTTCGTGCCCTCGGCCGTCGAGCAGACAGGCAAGCCGCGTTTCCGCCCGATGGGCGGGGACTATCGGCGCGGCGATCTGTTGCCGTTGCGCGCCTGGATCGAAGTGTTCGATCCGGCCACTGGAGTTCCCATGCAGGTCTACCGCGCGAACGAAAGCGCTCCATTGCTCCATGAATTCCAGGACGCCACCTGGAAG
>JANMRV010000675.1:0-10845 GCA_031388685.1 Planctomycetota bacterium | reverse complement strand
CGTGGGCTGGCGCGCGATGCGCGCCCACGAGCGCATCGCTTCGACCCTCGACGAAACCCTGCCGCGCTGAGGCGCACGGAGCCCACAAACATGTTTCCGTTCGAATTCAAGATCCCCGAAGGGGCCGCTGGCGGCGCGATGTGGTGGATTCTCGTGCTGATGACGCTGGTCAATTTCCTGATGGGGCTTTTCTGGATCGTGCTCGGCTGGCGAGCGATGAAAGCCCACGAGCGTCTGCCCGACGTGCTCGCGGCCAGCCTGCGACGCCCCGCTCCCGCCGCGGAGCCCAAAGTCAGCAACTAGCGTCGGCGACGCTTGGTCACTGACCGACGGTGTATTCCAGGCCGTTCGACAGGGTCGAATTGTTCGGCGGCGGAAAGCCGTTGTCGCGACCCCAACACTGAATGTCGACGACAGTTCCAGGCACGCTCAGGTAGCCGGCCGGCGTGCCGCCGAGTGAACCGCGCGCGAAAGCGTTCATGTCGAGCACATACAGGCCCGAGCAATCGTTCGGCGGCGGATTGCCGCTCGAATTCATCGGCACCGAGCGCTTGAGCGGCGTGTTGACGCAGCGCAGTCCACCGCTGAATGGCAGCGCTGCCTGCCCGGAGTTCGTGTACAGGTAGAGCCCCGGTTTGTTGTTGATCGCATTGCGCGTGATCACGTTGAAACCGGAGCCCGAGCTGGCGCTCGCGCTGCCTGTGGCGTCGATGGCGGGCACGCAGCCGAGACTGTTGAGCTTCGCCGTGCAGTAGGTGAGGATCGGCAGGCTGTGACCGAAGTCGAGGTCGACGATTTTTTCGCCCGGAGGCGGGACGAGATACGCGGCATTCAGCTCGAGATAGGTGTTGGGGTTGAACTCGTGGACCTGGCAGGTGATGCCGTCGACCACGAGCAAGTTGCCGGTATAGGGGCTGAACTCGATGCCGTGCGGACGATTCCAGCCCGTGCCGGCGAAACTACCGAGCAGCGTGTGCGCGACGTCGTAGCGATAAACCACGTTCGTCATCATCGCCGTGACCAGGATTTCTCCGTTCGGGTTGAAGGCGATGTCGTTGGACTGCGATGTCGCCGGCTGACTCCATTGGCTGACGAACGCGCCATTGCTCGCGTTCACTTCCCGGACGTAGCCGTTGGAGTACGAGCAGACGAAAAGATTCCCGTTCGGCCCGATGCGCATGTCCGCGGGACCCAGGACCGACGTCAGCGTCTGCACATACGCGCCCGTCGTCGAGTCGTACTCGCGCACGTCGTTGGTGTTCCAATCGCCGATGATCACGTTGCCGTTCGGTCCGTAGAGACCGGCCCATTGCACACCGCCGCCCGCGTTGTACGTCTTGATATACGCGCCCGTGGTGGCATTGAACTCCTCGACGCCGCCGCTGAAGTGGCCGATCAGCACGCGATTGTTCGTGAATCCGAAGTGGATGCCGAGCTGTGCGACCGCGGCGTTGGAGCCGACGAACACGCCCTGGAAACTGCCTGTCGCTCCGGTGTAGCGGCGCACTTGGTCCACGACATCGCTCGTGATGTAGAGGTCGCCGGCGGAAGCTAAGTGCAAGCCGGCCGAGCAGGCGATGACGAGGCAGAGCAACGCGCTGCGACCGAATCGCGCGCAGGAATCAAGTCGGATCATCATGGCGGATTTCGTTCCATTCACTGCGCTCGCGGCCGTACCCGTGCTGCTCGCGAAGCGCGTACCGCGACGGGGGAGGCCGATGGGTCGAGTATAGGCTGAGCGCGCGAATCGCGGGGGTTGAACGTCCGGACGCGGGGCATGGGGCCAGGAGCCGGCTGCGCGCTAGACTGCGATTCGAGGCCATCGAGTGAAACGACAGTCGGTCGCGCAAGCCGGCCATCTTGGACCAGGGAACTTCGGGGTGGCGAGTGGAAAGCGCAGGTGTGACCCGTTTCGCAGCCTCGCCCATGATCAGGAGCTGAAACAGCACGGCAGACTGAATCTGATCTTCGGTCCTGAAACTTTGCAGGTTCTTTCCGCCCGCGAAGCTCTCGATCTTTCGGCACGCCTAAAGGATATCCAGGACGGCTCCCGCGTCTCGCTTCAGCGGATCAAGCGGCATAGAGCGTTCGTGCCGTCGAGAGGATCTCGTCGCGACGAATGTAGTTCTGGCTGCGAGTGAGCGCATCCCGGGCGACGAGGTCGACCTTGCGGCCCACGATTCGCTCGAGCTCCTCGACCATCGTGACTTCGTCGAACAAGGACCAGCTCGCATCGGGGGCGAACGTCGCCAGGAAATCGACATCGCTCTGCGGGCCGAAGTCGTCACGCAGATACGAGCCGAAAACACAGAGTTTTCGAATGTTCCACCGGGTGCAGAACCCACGCAGCTCGGCGATCGGGAGTTCATGACGCTGATTCATGCCTGTACGAGCATACACCGAGCGACGCTTCTGCTCGAACGCCTGCGCCTGCCATGGCGGCAAAGGCCCTTCGCGCTCGGGAAATAGCGTGTAGGAAACCGATGGTCAACCTGCGATGGCCTTCGACCGAGTCGAGGCCCGAGGTTCTCGTCCAGGGGTAGACCTCACGCCGCCGGAGAATTCTCGAGTCGACGCTCGCGAGCCGCTGCAAACGAAAGCACGGCATGAATGTCGTCACGCGTGAGTGCCGGAGAATCTGACGGAATCTGGCCTTCGTTCATTCCGCCTGCGAGGTACGGGGACTGAGGCTGAGCTGCTCTGCCCTGTGCACATCTCGCCTGTGAGCAGGCACGAGCGCTCGGCCTCTGCCCATTCGGCGTCCTTGTCAGCGCCGGGTTTTGTTATCAACGATGTCCGGCAAATTCCAACATGCGCGCCAAGTTGGAGAACAGCTGCGCGAGCGCCGCGGCGGCCTCGGGCGGCGCGTCGATGTGCATGTGTCCGTCGGGAGCCGTCTGGATCTTCAATTGCGAGAGCGTGGCGAGTAGATTCGTGTCGGGCACCGCGAGCTGGACCCTCGCAGGCGCAGGCGCGCTGTCCTGTTCGTCGCCCGCATCGACAAGCGAATCGATCTCTTGATCGACGGACGCAAGACCTTCCGACGAATCGAGCTCGACTTGGACTTCCGGCTCGGAGGATTCGCCATTGACCGTGTCCGTCGCCACGATCTGTTTGAGTCCCGCCATGAACGAGGCCGAGCCCTCGAAGATCACTTCGTCGCTCGTGCCTTCGAAGAGGCCGCGGAAGAGTTGCTTCTTGTCGGCGACGAGGTTCGCAATGCGCGCTTCAATGCAGTCCTGGCTGACCAGGTTGTACACGTCGATCGGTTTTTCCTGCCCGATGCGGTAGATTCGACCGATGCGCTGCTCGAGCACGGCCGGATTCCAAGGCAGCTCGAGATTGATGCAGGCGCTGGCCGCGCGTTGCAGGTTCAGGCCGACGCCGCCCGCATCACTCGCGAAGAGCACGCTGGCCGTAGGGTCGTCGTGGAAGTCGACCAGGTTCTGCGTGCGGCGACGCGCCTTTTCCTTGCCGGTGAAGAACACGGCGCGCCGCCCGGAATCGGCCAGCACATCGGCCACGGCCCAGTTCGCCAGCGTGAGCATCCGTCGCCACTGGCTGAAGACAACGACCTTGCGGCCCTGTTCGACGACGAGTGCGCGCAGCAGCTCGCGCAACTGGAGCAACTTCGGACTGCAGAGGCTTCCCAGCAGCGCCGGATTCGGCCGCGCGAGACTCCCGATCGCAGGCCACACGGATTCGAAGCGCAATTGCCCGATCCCGTTGGCGATGATGCGTTGCGTCGTGAGCATCTGCATCAGACGCAGAAACTCGGGCTGCGTCAGCGGGCGACGCACCGCGGTCTGCATCAGGATCATGATCGGTCGCTGCAGCGCGTCGTGCTCGTCGCGTTGCTCCGGCGTCAAATCGACCGGGACGAGCGTGTCGGTCCGCGGCGGGAGTTGCGTCAGGACTTCGCTGCGCAAGCGGCGCAGGAATCGCGGAGCCAGACGTTCTCGCAGTGTGTCGAGGTTGCGAGCTCCGACGATTTCCCGCGATCCGTCGGCAAAAACGCCATGCCACGGCACGAGCCGCCACTTCGGCTCGAGCGCGTGATCGTCGACCCAATCGAAGATCGAAGCCAATTCGTCGATGCGATTTTCCATCGGCGTGCCGGTCAGGACGAGCCGGTACTCCGGCCGCAAGGCCTTGACGCAGATCGCGGTCTTCGTCGCCCAATTCTTGATGCGCTGCGCCTCGTCGAGCACGACAAGTTCCGCCTGCCAGGCCTGTACCAGCTCGAGGTCGCGAATCACTTGCTCGTAGTTGACGATCAAGAACCCACTGCGCGTCGAGCGCCAGAGTTTCGCGCGCTCGTCGGGCTGACCCTCGAGGACGCATACCGGAGCATCGGTCCAGGCCTGCCACTCGCGCAGCCATTGACTCTTCAGGCTGGCAGGTACGACGAGCAGCCCGCGGCGCAACTGTTTGGTTTCCCACAGCGCATGACAGCAAGCGATTGCCTGCGCCGTCTTGCCCAACCCCATGTCGTCGGCGAGCAGCAGTCGGCCGCTCGACAAGAATCGCTCGACCCCCGTGATCTGGTACGGGTAGAGCTTGCGCTTCAGCGAGCGCAGCGCGCCGCGAGCGCGGCTTGCACTTGCTCGAGTCGCGAGCATTTGGCTCAGGAGCTGGAGTTCTTCCTGGCAGAGTTTTTTCAATGCGGGATCCAGTGCCACGCCGCCCTTCTCGAGCTTCAAGAGAGTTTCGACAAGCGCTCGGCGCTGCTTCGGATCGTCGCTGGCCACGCTCTTCAGGGTCGCTCCGCCGCGCACATCCCTCGCGAACCAGCGCTTCAGGCAGGCCGCCGACGTTTCGGCGAGCTTGCGATCCGAGGTGCCGCGCTCGAATCGAACGCGCTCGAGCCAATCACCCGACCCGCGCAGCGGCCGGATCGCATCCCATTCCAGCCGGTGTCCGACGCGAGCGGGCACAGGCAGTTGATCTCCCTGGGCCTTTCGACGCCGATGGACATCGTCGAGCACGACGAGGACATGCTTGCACAGGCCTAGGGAGCCGCGCAGGAAGTCAGGACAATCGCAGCTCGCCTTCACGCGCGGTCCGAGCTCCTCGAGCATGCTGCGCCAGCCCCTCGTCGCTCCTCGCGCCCGCCGCGTCGAGTACAGGCCGAATACGGTTCCACCGGCCGGTCGATCGGCGACGCGAAGTCCATCGCGCTCGGCGAATGCAAGTCGCCGCAGCAGCGCCTCCATCGCGGCGCGCTGGACCGGCCAGCCACCCTCGCGATAGGCATGCAAGATGTGCTCGGCGAGCAGCGCGCCGGGAATTCGTTTCGTCTTGCCGTGCGCGAGATCGAGCAGGGCCCGACGCGCTTCCTGGTCTTCCATGGTGGAAGCGGGGGAGTCGTGAAGCAGTGGTTCGCCTTGAGTGATCATGATCGTGTTTTCCTGCGCCTGCACGCCGCGCGGGGGCGGGAGTTGTATCGTACGGACACCCCGCGCGCGCTTCGGAGCGTGCAGCTCGAGACCGCAGCCAGGGTATCCAGTGCAAGAAGGCCGGCGCTCTCTGCCGGACACATCGACGTTGCATGGCCCGAGCACTCCCCTATCGCGCGGCTCTGACGGCCATGCGCACTGCTTCGCACGACGGGCAGAGGCCCCGGCCATTGCGCGAGAATGCGACCAGGTCGTCGCGTCCACAGCCTGGGCAATTCACGTGCGCGAAACCGTGGGCGCAGAATGCCGCTCCCATCGCGACTGACGCAGGGTGCCGCGCGCGGCCCTCAGACCGGCGCAGGGCAAGTCACTCCTTAACTGCTGGCAGTTGGGGAGCGGCGCCTTGCGCAGTCGCTCAAGCCAATTGCGCCAGCAACGTGCGCGCCGGCACGACTTGCGGCTTCTCGCGCGCAAAACAATTCGCCTGGACGTAGGGCATCTCGACCACCGCTTGGAACGCATGCTTTGCGCCGGTTTGGCGCTGGTAGTGCGCGAGCGTCGGGCTGAGCGTCTCCTCGGCAAGCTTCGCTTCCACCAGAAACCACGGACGCTTGTCTTGCGTCACGAGGAAGTCGACCTCGCGCCCTTCCTTGTCGCGCAAATAGTAGAGCTCGAAGCTTCCAAGTCCGCGGTCGGTCCAGGACTGCACGGCGGCCTTCAAGTGAACGGCGATGAACGTCTCCGCGCGCGCGCCCGGATCGCGCGCGAGCGACCAGTCGCCGACGTACCACTTGGGCTCCTTGCGCAGCGAGCGCGCCACGTTCTTGTGCCACGGACGCACGAGGAACCCATGGTGGAGCGCGCACAGAGTCGCGATCCAACGTCGCAACGTATCCACGGAGACTCGCACTTCATTGGCCAGGTTCGAATACGAGAGCGCGGCGCCCGAGCGTTCCGCGAGCAAGTTCACCAGGACTTCGAGTTGATCGAGTTCGCGGATGCCGGTCAAGTCACGCACATCCTCACGCACGAGTTGCTGAGCGCGCAGCGCCTGCCAGCGATTCGAGAAGCGTGTGTTGCCGCGAACGAAGGGCTCGGGAAATCCTCCGCGTTGCCAGAGCCTTTCGAAACGCGCGTCGGCAGTCGAGTGCGGCTCACGGATCGGTGCCTCGGCCGGCCGCGGGTCGAGCAGTTCGCCCAGGCAGAGCGGATGCATGTGGTAGAGCATGTGGCGCCCCATCAAGCTGTCTCCGCCGCGCCGATAGACGTCGAGCCGTGAACTGCCTGTGACCACGATCCGCAGCGACTCGCCCCAGGTGTCGAAGAGCCCCTTGAGGAAAGTCTTCCAACGCGGGTAGCGATGAAGTTCGTCGAAGACGGCCACAGGCTTGACGGCGCGCAATTTTTCCAGCCCAAGGCGCCGCGCAATCTCCTGGGGGCCGGCAACGATCGCCTTGCGGTGGTCGGAGTCATCCCAGTTGAAATAGGCTCCGCTGTCGGCCAGCGCGCGGCAGACCGTTGTCTTGCCGACCTGTCGTGGCCCGGCAACGAAGGCCATCTGGCGCAGGTTGGCGAGATGTTCGCGCAAGACTTGCTCCATGGCGCGGGGCAGAAACGGGTCGACCATTTGACGGGCTATCGTAGAATGGTCGCGACCAATTTACGACTCTACGTCGAATGGTCGGCCGCGGGACCTCGCAGCGGCGCAGGCACTGCGCGCCTTGCCAGGGCCCTCCGACCCTAATCGCCGGCCCCTAGGACTGCCCCGCATGGCTGTGCCCGATGCGCGCTGGAGGCGGACTTCGCCGGGACTTGTGGAGGTCAGCCCGCGGCCGATTCGAGGATCACCCAAGTCGAGGCGGGGCCTAGCTCTAGCGCGAATCTGGAACAGCCCTGCAGGCCAATCTCCTGCCCCACCCATGGCAGCCGCGGGTGATTCGCAGCGCGCCACAGCTCGGCCATTCTCCGAAGCCACGGCAACTCACGACGTGGCAGTACCGTCAGCCGGGCAATCCTAGGGCGTCAGGTACACTTCGCTGGGCTATGCTCCTCAGCCGGAGTCAGCGCCCAGCCCTGCTGTGCCGATAGGGGGGCTGAACCTTTACCCCGGCGCCACACAATCCTTCCGTGCGCGGTAGAGTGTGGCGTCCGGCCCCGGCGCTCCATCCTCGATCCGCATCCTGACCGCCCCATGATCCAGCGCCAGAAGCGCCGCCTCGTCCTTTTCCTGCCGCATCGCGCCGACCCCGCCCAGGGTGTGCGCGTGTCGGCGGATTTGACGCCGCTGGAGCTTTTGCAGATCGCTGCGATCCCCGACCGCGAAGGCTACGAGGTCGTGCTCATCGACGCGATGATCCACGACGACTACGAGAAGCGCATCCTCGAGAGCTGCGACGGCGCGCTGCTCTTCGCCAGCTCCTGCATCCTGGGCTACCAGATCACCCACGGCGCCGAAGTGGCGCGCATGGTGCGCGAGCGCTTCCCCAAGCTGCCGATCATCTGGGGCGGCTGGTTCCCGAGCGTGATGCCGGAGCTCTACCTCAAGTCGAACATCGCCGACGCGGTGGGCATAGGTCAGGGCGAGATCACTTTCTGGGAAGTCGTGCAGGCGCTCGATAGCGGCGTCGACCTGGCCACGGTGCCCGGCCTCGCCATTTGGCGCGACGGCCGCATGGTCATGACCGCGCACCGCACGATCGTCGGCTTCGATCAGATCCCCGACGTGCCCTGGCACCTGCTCGAATTCGAGCGCTACGTCGAACGCCAGAACAACACCGGGCGCATGAAAGTGCGCCACCGCTATCCCGACCCGTGGGGCATGCCGGTCACGCAGCAGATGCGCGGCTTCAGTTACTACTCGAGCTACGGGTGCCCGGAACCTTGCACGTTCTGCTGCTCGCCGATGGTCACCGAGCGGCGCTGGAAAGCGATCCCGGGCAAGCAACTTTCCGAGCGCGTGCTCGCGGTTCACGATCGCTTCAAGTTCAACGTGTTGCGCTTCCAGGACGCGAACTTCGGCGTCGCCGAAAAGCGCTCCAACGAGTTCTGCACCGAACTGATCAATGCCGGTTCGCCGTTCTGGTGGAACGCGACCTACGAGATCGAGACCATCGCGCGCTACAAGGATGCCTCGATGGACCTGGTGGCCGCGGCCAAGATGCACATGGCTGCGCTCGGCGCGGAAGCGGGTTCGAAGGCCCAGCAGGATCGCATCAAGAAGCAGATCGAGATTCCTGACATCGAAATCGCGCTGACGAAATTATTCTCGCGCGGCATCCAGTCGGGCTGCTCGTGGATCATCGGTTACCCCGGCGAATCGCGCGAATCGATGCTCGAGACGATTCGTCTCGCCGCGGCGATGAAGTACGCATTCCCGCGCTCGGCCTCGGACATTTTCCCGTTCCGGCCGATCCCGGGCACCGAAGATTTCAACACGGCGCTGACCTTGGGTTATCACCCGCCGCAGACGCTCGAACAATGGGGCGCGTGCCTCGAGTACAAGCTCACTGTCGACGACATTCGTTTGCCGATGGACGTCTTCCGTCTGTGGAAACGTTACGGCGTGACCTCGACGTTCTACGACGGCCTGGCCATCGAAGGCTCGGGCGCCGTGCGCAGCATGATGAAGGAGATCGCGGGCTGGCGCTTGAAGAACGCCAACTACTCCTTCCCCTTCGAGCAAAAACTCTTTCACCTGTACACGAAGTCGCGCGCGAACAAGAACAACGCGCGCAACATCGAAATCGACCGCACCTCTGGCGTGACGCCGCATGCTCCTGGCGTCGGAGCGAATTGACGGAGTCCATCCAGTGATCCAAGCACGCAAGAAGATCGTTCTTTTCCTGCCGCATCGCGCCGACCCCAAGCGCGGCGAGATCTTTTCGGCGGACCTTCTGCCGCTCGAGCTGTTGCAGATCGCGACCGGCCCCGTGGCCGCGGGCTACGAAGTCGTGATGATCGACGCGATGATCGAGCCCAACTACATCGAGAAAGTATTGCAGGCCTGCGAGGGCGCGCTGCTCTTCGCGAGCTCGTGCATCCTAGGCTATCAGGTCTTCGACGGTTACGTCGTCGCCAAGGCGGTGCGCGAGCGCCATCCGAAGTTGCCGATCATCTGGGGCGGCTGGTTCCCGAGCGTCACGCCCGAGATGTACTTGAAAGGCGGCATCGCCGATGCCGTGGGCATTGGACAAGGCGAGATCACCTTCTTCGAAGTCTGCGAAGCGGTCGCGAACGGCGAGCCGCTGGCCAACGTGCCCGGTCTTGCGATCCTGCGCGACGGCGAAGTCGCGTATACAGCGCACCGCGAAGTCGTCGGCTTCGACAAGTTCAAACCGGTGCCCTGGCACCTGCTCGAATACGAGAAATACGCCGAGCTGCAGACCAAGCCGACGCGCCTCAAGGTGCGTCACCGCTTCCCGCTTCCGGGCAAGTGGACGGTCGACAATCCGCCGCGCGGTTTCAGCCACTTTTCGAGCTTCGGTTGCCCTGAGCCGTGCACGTTTTGCTGCTCGCCGGCGCTGACCGGACGGCGCTGGAAAGCGATCGAAGGCGACAAGCTTGCCGAAGAGATCGCCGAACTGCAGCAGCGCTTCAAGTTCGACGTGCTGCGCTTCCAGGACGCGAACTGGGGCGTCGCCGAAAAGCGCACCAAGGCTTTCTGCGAAAAGATGATCGAACTCAAGGTGCCGATCCACTGGAACGGCACGATCGAGATCGAAACGATCATGCGCTACAAGGAGCCGACGCTCGATTTGCTCGAGGAATCGAAGTGTCACCTTCTGTGGCTCGGCGCCGAGGCCGGCACGAAGGAGATGCAGGAGCGGATCAAGAAGAAGATCAAGATCGACAACATTCCCAAGGCGATCAACGCCCTGGCGAAGCGCAACATCATACCCGGCACGTTCTGGATCATCGGCTACCCCGGCGAGTCGCGCGAGTCGATGATGGCCACGCTCGACCGCGCGGCCGAGATGAAGCACAAGTTCCCGCGTTCGGCTTCGGACATCTTCCCCTTCCGGCCGATCCCGGGCACCGAGGACTTCAACACCGCGGTCAAGCTGGGCTACCAGCCGCCGCGCACGCTCGACCAGTGGGGTTCGGTGCTCGAGTACAAGCTCGAGGTGGACGATATCCGACTGCCCATGGACGTCTTCCAGACCTGGAAGCGCTACGGCACGACCTCGACCTTCTACGACGGCCTGGTGAGCGAGGGCTCGGGCGCCATGCGCTCGCTGATGCGCTCGATCTCCGGCTGGCGACTCAAGAACGTGAACTACAGCTTCCCGGTCGAGCAGAAGCTCTTCCACTGGTACGTGCGCTTGACGGGCACTGCGCCCAAGCGCGGCGTCCAGCGCGACATGACCCCGGGCGTCACGCCCCACGCCCCGGCCTAGGGCCAGACCCGCACCGTGATCCAGAAGACCAAGAAGATCGTCCTGTTCCT
>JANMRV010000656.1:0-2110 GCA_031388685.1 Planctomycetota bacterium | reverse complement strand
CGCACGTGGAACCAGTGCGCGTTGACCTTGACGATCGCGACCGCGCCGAAGCTCTGGAAGTACATGTTCGCGGCGTAGAGCAGCGTGTACGAGCTGACCAAAGTGCCGGGATCGCCGAATTGCAGCACCAGGCCCATGCCGAAGTTGCACGCCGCCGCGCCGAGGGCCGCGATCAGGATCGTGCGCCTGCCGCCCCAGCGGTCGGTCAGCGGGCCGTTCAGCAGGAACGAAAGTCCGTAGACGAAGGTCCCGATCGCAAAAATGTGCGCGAAGTCGGCCTTCGTCATCAACGTGCCGAGCGCGTTCTTCGCGACGGTCAGGTTGTAGCGTCCCATGTAGAGGAACGCGTACGTCAAGCCGAGCGGCAGCCAATTGAGCTTGCGGCGCGCGCGGAACGCAGCGCTGTAGCCAAGCTCGACCTTGGGCAGCCGCGCCATCACGACAGCGATCGCGGCGAGCAGAATCAGGATCGCGAGCAGGTTCTGCAGCCAGTCCGGCATGGGGCGAGATCCTACGCGGTGGTACCCTGCGCGCCATGGGTTCTGTCCGCCTGCGCGAAGTTCTCGCCCGCATCGACAATGTCCAGAGTTCCGGCCGCCTGCCCGTGGCGGTCTTCGATCTCGATTCGACGCTGTTCACGACCGGTCCGCGCAATTGGGTCATCCTTCAGGAGTTCCTGAAGACGCCCGGACGCGAGGCACTCGCGGCTCAGGTGGCTCCGCTGAAATCCGAGGACATCGGCTGGAACATCCAGGACTGCCTGCGCCAGCGCGGGATCGGGGATGCGTCGTTGTGGACGGAATTGCGCAGGTTCTGGAGCGATCGGTTCTTCACGGACAAGTACGTCCTGCATGATCGCGAGCTGCCGGGCGCCGCGGCCTTCGTGACCGCCTGCCACTCGCGCGGCGCGCTGATCTACTACCTGACCGGGCGGCACGTCGGCGGCATGGAGGTCGGGACCGTGGCGGCATTGCGCAGCGAAGGATTTCCGTTCTGGCGCGGCCGATGCGTGCTGCACCTCAAGCCGTCGTTCGAGATGGCGGACGGGGCTTTCAAGGACGATGCGGTCGCGGATGTGCGCTCCTACAAGGGCGAGGTCGTGGCCAGTTTCGAGAATGAGCCCGGGAACGCGAACATGTTCCTGCGGGCGTTTCCCGAGGCGCTGCATTTCCTGTTGGAGACGGTGCATTCACCCAATGCCGAACCAGGGGACCCGAGGCTGATCCGAAGCAGGGATTTCACGCTGGAATAGCGGGGAAGGGGGGCCGGAGGCGGGCTCCCCTCAGGTCGTCACCAGTGCGGTGCCAGGCTCCATCCCAGACTGCTGCTCCAGAGCATTGGCCCTGGGTGACTGGCTCCTTCCTGAACTGCTGCCGCCGGGGCATTTCAGAGCAGCGTTGGCTGTGAACCTCGACGTGACGTTGCTCCCAAAGCGCCGCTTCCCAGCCGCGACAGTTCGCAATAGTGCCTGGCACCGTGTGGCGGCAGCAGCTCAGGAAGGACCCCGGTAGCTTGACCAAATCGAGCGCGGCCACCTATCCTGGCTGTTCAAAGGGAGGCTCGTCCGGCAGGCAGAGTGCCGCGGCCGCTCCTCGGATCCAAGTTTCGCGGTCGTGCGCACGATCGCTAGTCGCCTGCAGTTTCTCTTCGTTCGATGGCCAATCGGCTCTACATCGGCAATTTGCCGTTCTCGTTCACTCAACAAGATCTGGAACAACTTTTCTCTTCGTTCGGAGCTATCCGCTACGTCGAGATCATCTCGGATCGCATGACCGGGCAATCTCGAGGATTCGGATTCGTCGAACTCGAGACCGCGGAACAAGCTCAAGCCGCGATCCAATCCATGCACGGACGCGACATCCAAGGTCGCGGACTGACCGTCAACGAAGCGCGCGAGAAGACGTCGCGTCCGGCCGGCGGCGGTGGTGGTGGCGGAGGTGGCTTTGCACCGCGTGCTCCGCGTGAAGGCGGTGGCGGAGGCGGCTTTGCACCGCGCGCTCCGCGCGAAGGCGGTGGTGGCGGCTACTCGGGCGGCAGCGGCCGAGGAGGTCGACGCGGCGGCGACTACAAAGGAGGCTCGGAAGACGAATCCTCAGAAGTCGACACCCGC
>JANMRV010000635.1:0-2988 GCA_031388685.1 Planctomycetota bacterium | reverse complement strand
AGCCGCGACATGAGGTGTGCGCGCTTGAAGCTCTCTTCGCCGAAGAGGTGGACGCCAACATAGGGCGCGGATGCCGGCGCGACGAGGAACGTCCGAACGTGGGCTTCTTCGACGAGTTCGGGCGAGAGTGCCGCGAGCTCGGAGGCGAAGGCTTCGAGGTGGGGGATGAGCGCCGCTGTGTTCACTTCGCGCGCGATGCGGGCGGCGCGCTCGGCGAATTGCGCATCTGGGTACTCGAACAGATCGGCCAGCAGCGCCAGGTCAGCAACATCGATGTCCAAAAGATCGGTCACGGCTAGCCTCCTCTTTGCGGAGTTTCGGTCTGGCCCAGCCCGCACGATCCCTTGCAGTGCTCGGGCGAGCACGACTGGGGCATGGCCTCTTCACGCTGGATCGGCGGCATCACGAAGCGATCGTTGACCGTGGCGATCGTCGTCAGGGCGTAGATCCCTTCCGCCTGCTCGGGGCTGAGTTGGGCCTCGCGCAAGAGCCGTTTGACCTGCTCCGCGCTGACGTCGTCTAGCCCTTGGGCGCGCTTGAAGTGGCGCACCGCGATCAACTTCTTCAGCACGCCTTCGATGATCCCGCGATTGCCGGCCGCGAATAGGTTCGCGAGGTACTGGATCGGGATGCGCGCCGAATCGAAGTTGCCGAACAGACCGCCGGCATCGTGTTCATACGTCGTGCCTTCGATCTTGCCCATGATCGGCATGAGCGGCGGGACGTAGAACAACATTGGAAACGTGCGGAATTCCGGATGCAAGGGCAGCGCGAGCTTCCACTCCATCACGTACTTCCAGACCGGCGAGGAACGCGCGGCGACGATGAATTCTTCGCTCACGCCGCTCATGCGCGCAGCAGCGCGCACGTCAGGATCGTTGGGATCGAGCAGACAGCTGCGGTAGGACTCGACCAGGGATTCGTTGGGTACCTTGCCAGCCTCGGCGACGCGGTCGGCGTCGTAGAGCAGCACACCGAGGTAGCGAATACGGCCGACGCAGGAATGGAAACACGCCGGAGCCTGGCCGGTCTCGAGGCGCGGGAAGCATAGGATGCACTTCTCCGACTTGCCGGTCTTCCAGTTGTAATAGATCTTCTTGTACGGACAGGCCGCCACGCACGCGCGCCAGCCGCGGCACTTGTCCTGGTCGATCAGCACGATGCCGTCCTCTCCGCGCTTGTAGAGCGCGCCCGACGGGCACGAGTCGACACAGCTTGGATTCGCGCAGTGATTGCAGATGCGCGGCAGGTACATCATCGAGATGCGCTCGATTTCGAACAGACCGGCGCGATCTTCTTCGCTCAGCGAATCGAGGTTGAGGTCGTTCTCCGCGTAGAGCGGCGAGCCCGAAAGGTCGTCGTCCCAGTTCGGTCCGGCCTCGATCTTCATCGGCTCGCCGGTGATCTGCGAGATCGGCATCGCGGTCGGCTGATCGTCGCCCGCCGCGGCGTCGAACAAATCGCCGTAGCGGTAGGTCCAAGGCTCGTAGTACTCCTCGAGACCGGGTTGATTGGGGTTGTAGAACAGTTTGAGGAACGAATCGATCTTCGACTGCGAGCGCAATTCGAGTTCGCCGTCCTTGCCGACCTTCCAGCCGCCCTTGTTGCGTTCCTGGTCTTCCCAGCGCGTCGGAAAACCGGTGCCCGGTTTCGTCTCGACGTTGTTCCACCACATGTATTCCGCACCCGGCCGATCGGTCCACACGTTCTTGCAGGCGACGCTGCAAGTGTGGCATCCGATGCATTTGTCGAGGTGGAAGACCATCGAAACTTGAGCGCGTACGTCCATGATCAGAACTGGGGGGCCGCGAGCTTCTTCACGACGACGAACGTGTCGCGATTCACGCCGGTCGGACCCCAGTAGTTGAAGGCGTAAGTGAACTGCGCGTAACCGCCGATCATGAACAGCGGCTTGAGCCTGACGCGCGTCAGGCTGTTGTGCCCGCCGGCGCGCTTGCCGCCGCGTTCAGGCGACTTTGGCACCGAGAGCGTGCGCTCGGGCGAGTGGTAGATGAAGCACAGCCCGCGCGGAATGCGTGCGCTGACACACGCGCGCGTACAGACGACACCGTGGTCGTTGTAGACCTCGACCCAGTCGTTGTCCGCGAGGCCGAGCAAGTCCGCGTCGCGATCATTGAGCCAGATCGGCTCGATGCCGCGCGACAGTGTCTTCATCCGCAGGGTGTCGCCGTAGGTCGAGTGGATGCCCCACTTGCCGTGCGGGGTCAGGTAGTTGAGCACCAATCCACCGCCGCCGGTCCGCGACTGCTCGAGGTCGCGCGTGGCCGACGCGGCTTCCGGTCGCGGCTTGAACGTCGGCAGGTTCTCGCCGAAGGCGACGTAGGCCTCGTGATCCAGATAGAAATGCTGACGGCCCGTGAGTGTGCGCCAGGGAATGCGCTCCTCGAGGTTTTGACAGAATGCCGAGTACGTGCGCGGCCCGTTGGTGATGCCGGTCCAGAACGGCGTGGTCAAAAGTCTGCGCGGCTGGCTGACCACGTCGTCGAAACTGATGCGCACCGCGCGGTTGGCGATCGCGAGGTGCGTGTGGTCGATGCCGGTCTTGTGCGATTCGGCCTCGAAGGCGCGGAAAGCAAGTTCGCCGTTGGTTTCCGCGGCGAAGTGCAGGATGACCTCGCAGACATCACGGTCGATTTCGAGCGACGGGTAGGTGACCCCGTCGAAACTGCGCGTCGGATGCTCCGTGAGGTACGCGTCGTACAGGTCGGCGACTTCATACTTCGTGCCGTGCATGCCCAGGCCGCCATCGCGGAAAGCGCGGCCGAGCGAAACGTACTTGTCGTAGACCTTGGTGTAGTCGCGCGTGACCACGCTGAGGTTGGGCATGGTCTTGCCCGGAATCGCCTGGCATTCGCCCTTGCGCCAGTCGCGGATCCTAGGCTGCGCGATCTCGGCCGGCGTGTCGTGCTGCAGCGGCGTCGCGACGATGTCCTTGATCGGCGACGGCAGGTGGCGTTTGGCGAGCTC
>JANMRV010000621.1:0-1546 GCA_031388685.1 Planctomycetota bacterium | reverse complement strand
GGCGCTTTCGGTTGCCGCCGGGGACACGACGATCACCCTCTCGAGTCCTGGTGCAGGCGATGAAGAGCTCAATTCCAATGGCCGAGCCTTCGGATTCGAGATCGGACCCAGATTCCGCTGGTCCCATTTCTTCGCCGGGATCTCTTTCCTTCATCGCCGGTTCGAGGCCAGCGGGGGCAACGCGATCCTTGGAGTCGTGGATGCAGTCGACACCTCGTTCAACGGAATCGCATTCACCCTCGGCGGCGGATATTGACCAGACCCGCCAAAGCTGCGTCCCGCTGGAGTCCACGCGCCCGCGACTACTGATCGCGACTTGATCGTGCCCGGACCGCGTGAGAGTGCAACGGCGATTGACTGCGCAGCCGCGCCCGGCTCTGTCACACAGTCGCGCGTCGACACGCAGCGCTCGACTTGTGCTGAGCTGATCCACAGAGTCATCGCAGGCGGTGTTCTCGAGTGCCCGCGCTGCGGATCACGGCGCAAGCCGCTCGCGGGGTTTCCTTCGCGTCACCCCACCGGGCGGCCGCGCTGCGCGGACTGACGTTCGCGCAGCGGGCCCCCGACGACGGCGTGGTCGTACGAAAGATCCTGGTGTCCTTTTGGGCTGCCGAGCGAGCCTCCGATCCTCGCGCGCCTACGCGTCCGTGGCTTTGGGTGCCGCAGTGGTCCGTTCCAAATGTACGACCTTGTAGCCGCCGATAGTCTTGAAGTAGAGCAGCAGTAGCAGATAAATCACGGCCATCGTGGCCGGAATGAAGGCATCGGCCTTCAGCGTCTTGCGGTCGCCCGCGATGCTCGCCGCGGCCACGGCTTCTTGCTCAGGCGTGCGCTGGTCCGCCGCGACTTTCTGCGCAGCGGCCAGTTTGGTGCCATCGAGGGCCGCGGCCTCGTCGAAGAACAGGAACTTGCTCGGCTTCTCAGACTTGTAGGCCTGCAAGGCAGCCGGATTCGACTGGCTCAGTGCTTCGGTCGAGAAGCGATCCTTCGCATAGCCGAGACCCGGCGAGCCGATCATGCCTGCAGACAGCATACCGATGCCGCCCATGATGCTGATGGCGATGGCGCCGGTGCGCGGAAAGCGATCCGAAGCCACGGCCAGCATGGTCGGCCAAAAAAACGTCTTGCCGACGGCATAGACCGAGAGCGCCAGAAACGCGACGAAGAGAGAAGTGATGTTGCTGGCCAAGTTCAGCCCGATACACCCTAGAGCCGCGCAGATCACGAGGATTCCTACTGGCGAAATGCCGAGTCGTTTTTCGATGAAGTTCGCGGAGAAGCGCAGGCTGAACATGATCGCCGACGTCCACATGAAGAGATACTTGCCTTCCGCGGAGGTGAACAAATTGCCCGTGATGTTCTGAATCCAGCCATCCGTGCCGAGTTCCACCGCGCCGACAAGGGCGTGAGCGATGAACAAGGTGAACAAAAGGAACGAACCGATCGAGAACCCTGTCATGACCGCGACCGCACTCGACAATCCGAAAAGGCGTTCGGCAAACGCGATCCATCCATTGTGGGTGCGGATCACGCATTGGATCAACGC
>JANMRV010000618.1:0-2693 GCA_031388685.1 Planctomycetota bacterium | reverse complement strand
GCTCCAACTGGACGCCGCCCTAGGGCGCGGCGCCGACTGGTAACTACGCATGAGATCCCCCAACAACAACAATGATGGCAGGCTGGCGCGCCTGATCGCCGCGTCGACAGTGGCTGTGGCGGTCTTTGGCTGCCTTGCGCTTGGCGTTCGCACGCTGATCGCCGACGGAGGCCCCACGGCCCCTGGTGGCGGCGATGCGATCGGCAGCCTGCCGTTCGGCTATGTACCTCCGCAGGGTCTCGTCGCTGGTCCGAGGCCTTCGATCGTTTTCGAGGCTCCGACCTTTGCCGCGATCCAAGCACTGGTGATCGACGCCTGGGGCGAAGGCTACGCCGAGTTCACGGACCTTGGCCCTGAAGGCGGCGTGCGCGTCGAGCTTCAGGGCCAGGTCAGCGTGATCCTCGACCGCAATCTGGTCGGTGTTCTGCCGGTCCATTTCGGACTCGACGTCAGCCAGGGTTTTGCAGGCGGACTGGGAATCCTGACCCAGAATCAGCATGTTCTGCAGACCCAGCAACTGCCGGCCGTAGGCGATCTCGAATTGCCCCTCGGCATGCTCGCCGCTTCGGGCCTGCTCGACCAGTCTGCCTTGACGCTGCATTCGATCAACGCTGCCAGGCAGCGCCACAGGCTCGAAATGTCGGGTTCGGGCGGCACACTGCGCCTTGTCTCGCACGAGTAAGCACGTTCGAGCTGGCCCTGAACAGGCGACCTGCCCGCTTCGGGCAGGCCGCTTTTTTTTGATGTCCTGAGCCAAGCTTTGCGTGAGCCGGAGTCCGTCTGCCCGCTTGAGGCCGCGAGGGATCGTCCGACAACCCCTGGGAGAGCCTCTCCCATGGACCTCATCCCGATCCAGCCCCTGAGCAGTGCGGCAGCCTCCGGTGCGGCCGTTCCGTCGCAGGAGCAGTTCGCCGAGGGGCGCATCTTCGCCGCGCAGGTGCTGCAGCTTCTCGACGGCGGCAGTGTGATCCTGGGCATTGGCCGCGAGCGCATCGCCGCCACGAGCCAGGCCGCGCTGCAGGTCGGGCAAAAGCTCCTGCTGAAGGCACGCGGGACCGGGGCCGCGCGCGTCTTCGAACTCGTCATCCAGGACGCGTTCGTCGCCGGCCCTGAAGCCGCAGCGGACATGCCCGAGACCGAGCACCCCTTCCGGCTGCTGGCGCAGGGGCAAGGCCTTGGCGAGCTCTTGTCGGATCTCAGCTGCGCGCTCTCCGCTCGCGGCGGAAACACCGCTGCGCAAGGTCTGGCGCGCGAGCTGCAGCAATTTGCGTGGACGCCCGGCGAATCGGCAGCCGAACTTGCGCGTCAGCTCTCGAATTCCGGTCTGACGCACGAGGCGCGCAAACTTGCGCAGGCCATCGAGAGGCTGCCGAACAGTGCGCTCGCGTCGGCCGCGGAAGAACTGCTCGCGCTTGCTTTCGCGGAGCTCGAAGGCGCGAGCGAGATCGAGCCGGCACGCCGCGCGCTCGGCCTGCAGCTCAAGAACCTGCTCGGCGATGCACTGGAGATCGCGCGTCTGCAAGGCGCGGTGCTCGAGGGTGTCGAGCCAGGCGGCATCGTCGGCAAAGCACTCGCAGCATGGATCGGTCCGGCACTGGAGCGCAGCCTCGATCCGAGCGTCGACGCCGCCGTGCGCGCGCGGATCGCCGAGTCGTTTGCACTCGCGCGCCTTTCGCCGAGGCTTGCGCGCGCCGTGCTCGAGGCGTTGCTCGGCGAACATGCGGGGCTCGCGCGCGTGCTCGAAGAGCGCGCTGCAGTCGGGGCGCGACTCGAGACGCCCGATTTCAAGCAGTGGCTGAGTGCCGCGCTGGATCAACTCGAGCCGGGGCCCGAGCGCGAGGCCGTGCGCGTGGCGCACGAGGCTCTGGAGGCCGAGCAATTCGTGGCCCTGGCCCGCGCGAGTCATGGCGACGGTTCGAGCTGGGTGCTCGCGCTTCGCGACGGATCCGGGTTCGCCGACGCGCGTCTGGTGCACCGCAGATCGGGCGAGCGCGAATCCGAGGCCGGCCATGGGCGCGAGCGGCGTATCGAACGCGCCGTGCTTGGCCTGGAATTCTCGCGCACAGGTCCGGTGCGCGCGGAACTTGCGCTCGACGGCAACACATTGAATGTGCGACTGGGAGTTTCGCGCGTGGAAGTCGCGGCGCGTTTGCAGGCTTCGCTCGACGATCTTTCCTCGCGCCTTGCTGCACCTGGTCGCAGCGTTCAGCTCTCGGTCGCTGTTCGCGCGGCCGAAGATTTGCGCGTGCCTGGAGCGGAATCCGACGACCATCTCAGCGAGGGACGCCTCGCCATCGACAGATTCGGCTAGAGACGATGAAGCCCGACGAGGAATCAGCCCAGCGGCTTCCGTTTCGCCTCGGACTCGAGCGCGCGGTCGCGCTGCGTCACGAGCCTGGGTCCGGCCTCGCTCCGACCGTCGTGGCCAGCGGTCGTGGCATGATCGCGCGGCGTTTGGTGGAAATCGCAGCAGAACACGGTGTTCCCGTGCGCGAGGATCCCGACCTCGCGGCACTGCTCGCGCTCGTCGATCTCGGTGATGAGATTCCCACCGAGCTGTACCAGGCCGTCGCCGAAGTGATCAGCTTCGTCTACCGCGCGAACAACGAACTCGCGCCGTGACGCGGATGCGGGATACGGTACCCGGTTCGACTTCGGCCTCTGGCCCGCCGCCGCCGGAGGCGGCGGCGGGC
>JANMRV010000616.1:0-12404 GCA_031388685.1 Planctomycetota bacterium | reverse complement strand
GAACTGCACGCCGGGACCTTCACACTCGTCGGGCAGGCCGTTCTGATTCAGATCCTGACTCGTGCCAGCGAAGATGTCGCAGTCGTCCGGGATCGAGTTGGTGTTGCAGTCCGGATCGCAGTTGTCCGGAATGCCGTTGGGCTGACAGTCGGGCTGGAAGCCGAGCGCGATCTCGCACACGTCTCCCCTGCCGTTGTTGTCGCAATCCAACTGATTGGGATTGGCACTGAATGGACAGTTGTCGCACAGATCGCCGAGCCCGTCGAAATCGCTGTCGAGTTGATCGGGGTTGGCGATGATGAGGCAATTGTCGATGCAGTCCGGAACACCGTCAGCATCGAAATCACTCTCAGGCGCGCCGCAGCCGCAGAATCCCGGGCTGATCTTGTTGGGATCGATCGGGCACAAATCGACGCAGTCCGGCGTGCCATCACCGTCGGTATCCGTCTCAGGAACTCCGCAGCCGCAGACGCCCGGAGCGACCTTGGTCGGGTCAATCGGGCACAAGTCGTTGCAGTCGGGCGTCCCGTCCAGGTCGGTGTCCGTGTCGGGTATGCCGCAACCGCAGATGCCGGGAGAAGTCTTGCTAGGGTCGTCGGGGCAACCATCGACACAGTTCGGCGATCCATCGCCGTCGGTGTCCGTCTCCGGCCGGCCGCAGCCGCAGAATCCGGCAACGAGCTTCAGCGGATCGTTCGGACAGCCATCGATGCAGTTGGGCGTGCCGTCACCGTCGCTGTCGGTGTCGGGCGTTCCACAACCACACACGCCGGGCGCGATCTTGGCCGGATCGGCCGGGCATCCGTCGATGCAGTCCGGTGTCCCGTCGCCGTCGGTATCCGTGTCGGGCGTTCCGCAACCGCACACGCCGGGCGCGATCTTGGTCGGGTCGGCCGGGCATCCGTCGGCGCAATCGATCGTGCCGTCGCCGTCGCTGTCGACGTACTTGAGCACGAACGTTCCGCGATCCGCCGCGAGCTTGCCGCCGTGCACGAGCACGCGGTAGTCGACTCCGACGCTCGAGTTGAAAGTCACGCTGGAGGAAAGCGGGTTCGCGCAGCCCGCCCCATCGTCGTTGTTCGTCTCACATACGAAACTTCCGCAAGCACCCGAGAACACGCTGATGCGCGTGTCGAAGTTCGTCGCGGGGTCGCAGGTCGTCAACGAGATCGGGAGTCCCGTGCCGGGGATCTTGAACCACACGCCGGGAGCCACGCTCGGGGCCGTGCAACCGGGCAAGGTGTCCTGGGTCGCGGCCAGGGTGCTCACGGTCGCGGGAGGCGATCCGCACGGGAAAAAGGCCGCATTCGCGCAATCGTCGTGGTACGGCGGAGGCGTGTAGACCGAAGCGGTGTCGTAGACCGCGATGCTGTCGGATGACGCCTGATGCATGGCGACCATCGACAGGAAACCGGGATTGCGCGGATCGAAGTAGATGTCCATGCCGCCGGCGATGCTGCCGGCCGGAATGTTCTGGCCCTGGAACGTGCGGCCGGTGGGGATCAGCGCCGTGGCGCCGACCGTCAGCTCGATCGCCTGCAGCGCCGGAGTCGAATTCTGTGCCCAACCCCACAGCGTGTTGTTGCTGCGATCCCAGGCCATGCCGGAGAACGCCGTCGTCGGCGTAGTCGTCGGGTTCGGGAAGGTTTTGACCGTCGTCGCCGTGCCGAGCACAGGATCGAGCACGAATTCCCAGACGATCAGTCCGAAATTCGCCGTATAGAAGTGGCCCGTCAGCGGATTGCGCGCGATGCAGCGACAGTTGTTCGGCAATCCACCAGGGAGCGGATTGGTCAGTGTGTAGGCGCGCGCGAACGTCAAGCCACCAGTGATCGGGCTGTAGTCGTACTCGACGACGCGATTGCCTTCTTCGCCCCACCACATCTTGTTGGCGAATTCGTCGGATTCGCCGTCGCGGTGGCCGAAGAGGCTCGACGCGATCGATGTCTGCGGGAACTCGGCGAGCAGCGTTCCGTTGTAATCGTACTTGTAGATGATGCCCGCGTTGAGCGTCGCACTGCCGTCACCGCCGGTGACCCAGTACGAGCCGAAGGCTGCTTCGACGCCGTACATGAAGGCGTTGGACGGCGTCGGCGGATTCTGGACGTCGAACGGACCTGCGAGGAGTCCGCCAAGGAAATCCGGGCTTGGCGGAGCCGGGATAGCCAAATCCAACGCGAGGGTAGGACTGACGTCGGTCGACAGTCTGACGCTTTGCGCAGCGGCACTGCCGACACCCAACGCGAGAAGTCCAAGGGCCAGAAGTGAGGACGTACGAACAGACTTGCGGGTGAACATGGTGATGAAACGAGCACCTCTGCGGGGTGCATTTGGAAACCGTGGGAGCTTGGGAGAGCTTCACCCGATTCTGCACCACAACCGAAAAACGCGCTTGGAATCCGTGGTGCCGCGCCGGCGCGCGACAGGGTCAGTAACTCTTGCCGGTGGGCGCAGTACCGGCCCCCAAGTGCGCAGGACCGCCCCGGCGCGACTAGGAAGTAGTTCCCGACTTTGATTCGGTCGGCCGGCGGCGGGCGGCAACGGCCAGGCCGACCCCGCTCAGAATCGCCAAAGAGGCCATGATCAAGCGCAAATCGAAGGTTTCCTCCAGCAGGAGAACGCCACCCGCGGCAGCGAGGGCTGGAACGCAGAGCTGGACGATTGCCGCCCGCGTGGCGTCAAGGCTGCGCAAGGCCGCATACCAGATGGCGTAGCCGACGCCCGAGGTCAGCGCGCCTGACGCGCAGGCGTACCCAATTCCGCCTGCATCGAATTGGAATTTCTCGCGGAACAAAAAGCTCGCGACGAGCGTTAGCGGCGCAGCGCGGAAAAAGTTTCCAGTCGTGGCGGACAGCGCGTCCGGCCGGCCGCGACCGCGCAGCGAATAGACGCCCCACGAGAGGCCCGCGCTCAACATCAAGGCCGCGGCATCGATCGGCGGCGCGCTGATGCCCGGGAACACAAGGCCGACGAGTCCGCACACAGCCAGTGCGATTCCAACGCCTTGGAGCGCGCTCAGACGCTCGCCGCGGTGCCAACCCCACAGGAGCATCGTCGTCTGCACGGCGCCGAACAGAAGCAACGCGCCAATGCCCGCGGAGAGCTTGGTGTACGCGAACGAAAACGCCGCCGCATACGCAAACAACGCCGCCGCCGACAGCCAGTTACCGCCGCGCAGCGGATGCGTGCCGCGCAAGCCGACGATCAGTCCAAGTGCCAGGGCTCCACTGACCAGGCGCACACTCGTAAACGTCGCCGGGTCGATCGCCGTCTCGCGCAAGGCGAGCCGACACAGGATCGAATTCGCCGCAAAGGCGAGCATGGCCAGCGCGGTCAGCGTGATGAGGCGCAACGACGACAAGCGACTTGCCGCGTTGCGCGTTACTTCTTCCGCCCGCGCTGGCGCAGATAGGCTTCCATGAAGCCGTCGAGTTTGCCGTCGAGCACTGCCTGGATGTTCCCGACCTCGAAGTCGGTGCGGTGGTCCTTGACCATTTGATACGGATGCATCACATAGGAACGGATCTGGCTGCCGAACTTGATCTCGCCCTTGGCGTCGTAGAGCGCGGCCATCTCGGTATCGCGCTGGGCTTCGCGCAGCGCTACGAGTTTGCCCTTCAGGAGATGCATGGCCATGTCGCGATTCTTGTGCTGACTGCGCTGGGATTGGCAGCGCACGACGAGACCCGTCGGCCGGTGCGTCAGGCGCACCGCGGATTCGGTCTTGTTGACGTGCTGACCACCGGCGCCGCCCGCGCGCATCGTGTCGACATCGAGGTCGGCTTCGTTGATCACGATGTCGGCCTCGTCCTCGAGCTCTGGCGTCGCGCCAACTGAGGCGAACGCGGTGTGACGGCGCGCCTGGCTGTCGAAGGGACTGATGCGAACCAGGCGGTGCACGCCGGTTTCCGCCTTCAAGTAGCCGAATGCGTAGGCACCTTCGACGCGCAGGGTCGCGGTGCGGATGCCGCCTTCGTCTTCGGCCGCGTGTTCGACTTCTTCGAGGCCGAAGCCCTTGGCCTCCGCCCAGCGAATGTACATGCGCAGCAGGATTCCGGCCCAGTCGCAGGCATCGATGCCGCCCGCGCCGGCTGTGATCTGCAGGAACGCATTGCGATGATCCTGGGGTCCGCCGAGCATCACGCGGAAGTCGAGATCGGCCAGATCCTGCTCGACGGCCACGGCCAGTTCAGCCAGGTCGCCGCTCACATCGGCTTCGTCGCCCTCGCGTCCCATGCTCACGAAGAGCGCCATTTCCTCGAGGTGCCGGCCAAGCTTGTCGATCGGCTCGACCACGCTGCGAGAGATCTTCTTCTCGGCGATCAGTTTTTGGCTCTTCGACTGGTCCGACCAGAAGTCGGGCCCATTTTCGAGCTCGGTGATCAGCGCCAGACGTTTGTTCTTGTGGTGGTAGTCAAAGCCCCTCCTTGAGCTGCTCGAGGCGGCTCAAGGAGGTCTCCACGATGGACTGGTATTCGTTGAGTGACGGCATGGGGCGCAGAGTTTATCGACCCTGCGTCCGACATCACGGTCGAACCACGAATTCCAAGCCGTCCGACAGCGTCGAGTTGTTCGGCGCCGGATACCCGTTGTCGCGGCCCCAGGCTTGCGTGCAAACCGTCGACCCAGGAATCATCAGGTAGGGCGCGGGCGTGCCGCCGAGTGCGCCGACCGCAAAGGCATTCATGTCGAGCGAATAGACGCCCGAGCAATCGTTCGGCGGAGGATTGCCGCCCGAATTGAGCGGGATCGAACGCTTGAGCGGCGTGTTGACACAACGCAGGCCGCCTTGGAACGGGACCGCGGTCGGACCCGCGTTGGTGTAGAGGTACAGGCCAGGCTTGTTGTTGATCACGTTGGATGCCGAGATCAGGAAGCCCGAACCGGCCGTGGCGCTCGCGACACCACTGGACCCGATCGTGGGCGTGCAGCCTTGGCTGTTGAGCTTGGCGGTGCAGTACGTGCTTCCACCACCCGGCGAGCCAACCGGGACGAAGACCGGGCCGCCGACCGAAGTTCCGTGGTTGCCGTTGCCCGAGGCGTCGGTTCCATCGCCGTCGAGCCGGTAGCTCGCGCTCAGGTTCGGTGCGGACAGGATCTGCTGGTACATGCCGGCCGCGATTTCCGGCTGCGTGCGAGCGACCGACCAGATCCGGACATCTTCGAGCAGTCCGTTCCAGCATTCGTTCGCGCTGCCGGGAGCCGTGTCGCCGGCGCCGATCCTCGCGATCGATCCGAGATCGACGATGGGGCCGGTTCCCACGGCCTGCGCAACCTGCGCTCCGTTGATATAGAGCCGCGCGAAGGCGCCGTCGTAGGTGGCCGCGACGTGCGTCCACGAAACGTACGCGCCGGCTGCGAACGGTGTGGAGAGATTGACGACTCCACCGCTTCCGCCGATCCAAAGGCGCAGGTTACGAGATCCGTTGTTGCCCGCATCGACGCGCAGGAACCACTCGGCCACGCCTTGCGTGAAATTCTTCCTGGCGATGGTCGGGTAGATCCAGCCGACGGGCAGACCCGAATCGTTGTAGGTGAACCACGCTTCGAGCGTGAACGCGGGCGGCGCGAGCAAGGGCGACGGCGCGACATCGAGGTAGCCGGTCTGCGGCGAGACGCTGACGCTGAGTGCCTGGTTCTGCGCACCCGCAAGCGAGGAAAGGGCGAGGGTGATGACGCAGGCAGCGCTGCTGCGAATAAGGTTTGAAATCATGTTGGGGCTCATTCTGTTAGGACGTGTGATCCGTGGGGCGCGGGTGGCAATCATAGCGTTGATGCCCGGAATCGTGGGCTGATGACGAAGCACGGACTTGCCCGGGCACTGCCGGCCTTTCTGGCCATGGCGGTTCTGGCCTGCACGGCGCTCGCCTGTGCTCGCGAAACTCGAGCGCTGCGCAGTGCGGAATGCCGAGACTCGAGCCGCGTCAGTCCTTCGTCGGCAGGTCGTCGAGCAGGCCCTTGTCGCTGATCAGCGCCTCGATCGCCGCGCGCTCGCGCGGCACACCAGCGGTGATCACGCGGCAGCCTTCGGCGGTGATCACGACCACGTCCTCGATGCGCACGCCGATGCCGACCGCTTCGTCGTACAGCCCGGGTTCGATCGTGAACGCGCAACCTGGGACCAGCGGCTGGGCATAGTCGCCGACATCGTGGACTTCGAGTCCGACCCAGTGACAAGCGCCGTGACGCTGAAGTTTCTGAAAACCCGCGTCCTTGATCGACTTCGAGCAGGCCGCTTCGACATCGCCGAGCGTGACGCCCGGCTTGGCGGCGGCGATGCCGGCTTGCTGAGCGGCGAACACGGCGTCGTAGATCGCCGCCTGGCGTTCACTGAATTTGCCGCTCACCGGCCATGTGCGCGTGATGTCGACGACCACGTGCTCGTATTCGGGCGCGTAGTCGATCAGCAGGATCTCGCCCGCCTGCATGCGCCGGCGGTTGGTGTTGTAGTGCAGCACGCAAGAGTTGCGGCCGGATCCGACGATCGCGTCGTAGGCCGCACCCGCGGCGCCCTCGCGCTTGTGCACGAAGTCCATGAGCGCGCCCAGCTCCCATTCGCCGCGGCCCGCGGATGTCGAGCGCATCGCTTCGACCATCGCCATGGCGCCGATGCTGCCCGCGCGCTCCAAGGCGACGATTTCTTCGGCAGTCTTCACGCGCCGCAGCTCGGCCAAGGTGAACTGCATGTCCTTGATCTCGGCCTTGAATTTCGCCTTGAGATTCTCGGCGAGCTTGTCCTCGCGGCTCGCGCGGCCGTCGAGCGGATCCTTCGCGATGCGATCGTCGTAGGGGCCAGCGCGGTCGTAACAACCGGACAGGCCGATGTAAGGCTCGGTGCTGATCCAGACGCTGCGGCCCTCGGGAATCCACTGCTTCAGCGCCGCCATCAAGTCGCCTGATGAGCGAATATCGCTGAAGCCGGTCAGAGGCGCGATCCATTCGTCTTCACTGTCCCACTTCTCGCCTTCCCAGGATTCGTTGCGCTTGTCGCGCTTGGGCAGGAACAGCGTTTCCTTCTTCGTGTCGAGGTCCATGACCAGTGTCGCGTTCGGACTCTCGATGCCGGTCAGGTACCAGAAGGTCTTGTCCTGGCGGAAGACGACATAGTCGCGCGTGTCGGAGAGACCGCGCACGATCACCAGTCCGGTCTTCAACTGCGCGGCGAGAGCCGCGCGCCGGCCGGCGTGAAAGTCCTTGCCGAGGCCGCAGGTCGGCGCCCCTCCACCTTCGTCGCCGAGTGTCGGCAGAGGTGCAGTTTTCTCGTCCCGCCTGCCGTTCCCCGCCGGCCGCGCTGGTTTCGCGGGATCCTGTGCAGCAGTGAAGTCCGCGGCGAGCAAGAGAAGACACGCGACCAAGATGCGCTGAGCCATGGACGGCGAGCATACCAGCCCTCGCGCCCCCTGTTGCGAATCGGACAGTACGGTGCCTGGCACGATTCGCAGGTCGGACTGGCACGCGCGGCTGCGACAGCGTGCAATGCTGCGCCCGCGACGATGAAGATCCGCCTGCCCACGCTCCAAGGCCGTTTTCTAAGGCGTTACAAACGTTTCTTCGCCGACGTCGAACTCGACGACGGGACGCTGATCACGGCCCATTGCCCCAATACGGGTTCGATGCTGGGCTGCCTCGAACCGGGCGCGCGGGCCGTGCTGCGCGACAGTCAGAACCTGGAGCGCAAGTTGCGCTACGTGCTGCAGACCGTGAAGGCAGGCTCGGTCTGGGTCAACGTCGACACGAGTTTGCCGAATGCTGTCGTGCACGAAGAGGCCGCGGCCGGAAAGATCCCCGAACTTGCCGGCTACACGCTTGCACGCCGCGAAGTGAAGTACGGCGACAATAGCCGCATCGACGTGCTGCTCGAGCGCGAGGACGGCGCACGCTGCTACGTCGAGGTCAAGAACACGACGCTGGCGCGCGGCCGTGTCGCTCAGTTCCCTGACGCGGTCACCGAGCGCGGCTTGAAGCACCTTTGCGAGCTTTCGAAAGTCGCCCAGCTGCCCAAGCATCGCGCCGTGCAGTTCTTCTTCGTCAGCCGCGCGGACGTCGACGCCTTCGCGCCGGCCGAGGACATCGACCCGGCCTACGCGCGCGGCCTGCGCGAGGCGGCCGCCGCCGGGGTCGAAATCGTGGCCTGGAGCGCGCGCGTCCGTCCTGACAGCCTTTCCCTGGACCAGCGACTCGAGCTGCGGCTCCACGCCGATGTGCGAATGTGACTTGGCCGACTTGGCGCTACTAGAACGACACTTGATCCTCCCTCCTTATATGGTGGACGTCCTGGCATGAAGATCCTCTCCCTGCGGCCCCTGGTGGTCACCCTCGTCGCTTCGACCCTCGCCGTTCTGGCATGCGCGGTCGGCAACACCGAGCCTCGCAAGGCCATGCCCACGGACGGTTCGAGGTCTTCCTCGGACGCGCCCGCAGGCGCGCCGGCCGACCTCGCCGCGCGTACCGCGCACCTCGACTTGGTCTCGCGCGCTTCCTACTGCGCGACCTGCCACCCCGAGGCCACCGCCGAGAGTCTTCAGAACACCCACGGCCGCGCCTTCAGCGACGAGGAAGTTCGTCTGGCCACCGCGCGCTTCTCGATCGATGGCTGCATCGCCTGTCACACACCGCGGCCGATCTTCGAGACCGGCATCGGCATGAACCCCAAGAAGCGCCTCTCCCACCTCGAAGAGGGCAATGACTGCTTCTCGTGCCACGCGCGCAAGGGTTTTGACTTTTCGACCTTCGTCGGAAGCGAGCAGGAATGCAAATCGGCGTTCGACGAGCGCGTTGGCACGGTCGAGGCTTGCGCGTCCTGCCACAAGAATCACGGCACGCCCTATCAATGGGAGAACGCCGCGCACGGCAATCTTGCAGGCAACACCTGCATCGATTGCCACATGCCCAAGGTCGTGCGGCCAGTCGCCGTCGGCGGAGAGCCTCGCGAAACGCGCCGCCACACGTTCTTCGCCAGCCGTTCGGAATCGCAGTTGCGCAAGGCCTACGCCTACCGCACGCGCATCGATGGCAATGAAGTCGTGGTCACGATCGAGAACAAGGGTACGGGCCACAACTTTCCCACCGAGCTCAAGCAACGCGCCGTCGAATCGGTCGTCATCGTGCGCGACCTCGAAGGCAATGAGGTTTCGAATTCGCGTGTCATCCACCGCGATCCGTACAAGCGCCCGTACGGGTTGATGCTGCAAGTCAACACGCAGATTCCTTCGGGCGAATCGCGCGAATACCGCGTGCCGCTCACGATCGCGGCCGGGACGATCGAGACCGCGCTCTACTACAAGCTCTACTATCCGATCGAGGATCAGCATCCGACCCTGTCGCGTCGCTTGGAAACGCGCGTGATCCCGTTCAGCGGCATCACGCCGTCGACGAAGACGATCGAGAGTGCGCCGGAACTGGACGCAAATCTGCCCGAAGCGTTGCCTGCAGAAGCGGCGAGCCCCGGCAATCTGGTCGACTTCGCGCGACCGAAAATCGGCAAGACCGACGTCGTGATTCCCGACGGCACGCACGAGGGCGACGTCGTGAAGCTGATCGCGCTGTTCCAATTCCCGGTCGGCGAAGCCAATCGCAAGGCGCAGGACGTGCTCGTCTCGCTGGGAGCCAAAGCCACGCCCGATCTCGTCAAGGCACTCGGGTCGTGGGATGGCAAAACCTGGACACAGGCGAAAAACGTGCTCGGCCGCATGGGCGATGTCGGCCGCAAGGCAGTCGTTGACGCGGTCGCGCACCCGGAACTGTATGTGCAGTTGCACGCGATGGAAGCGCTGCCGAAGTTCGGCGACCTCGGGCCGGATCGAGTGGCCGCCATCGAGAACCTGAAGCGGGGTCTGAAATCCCAGGACGCGTTGGTCCGCGCCGGCTCGGCGCAGGCGCTGGGCAATTTGAAGGTCGCTGACGCCGCTGCGCTGCTGCGGCCGTTGCTCGACGAGCTCGACTGGGATGTCGTCGCCTGTTCCGCGCGCGCGCTCGGCGCCATCGGCGACAAGTCGGCGCTGGCGCAATTGCGCAGCACCTTCGATCGCGTGCGTGTCAGCTCGGAGACCGGCCGCGACGTGGCCTGGGCCATGGGCGCGCTGGGCGACACCTATGGAGTGTCCTTCCTGCTGGACGGTCTCGACCATCGCGACGATTTGGTGCGCGAATCGTTCTTCGAGAACTTCCTCGACCTGACCGGCGCGAGCCGCGGTTACACGCCGATGCTGGCGGCCGAGGATCGTCTGCTGGCGCTGGCGAATTTGCGTAACTGGTGGGTCAGCGAGGGCGGCTCCAGGAGCCTGCGCGCGCCGCGTTCGCTCTCGATTCCAGGCAAGCTGCGCGCGGAAGTCGAAAAGCTGGTCAAGGAAATTGGCGGCGACGACATGCACGCCAGCACGCCGGCCAAGGACGAAGCGATCGTCGCGCGCCTCAAGGAAATCGGTGCGTCGGCAACACCGATGTTGATCGACGGACTCAAGTGGCCGTCCGGTTTCAGCGAGAAGCGCGCCGGACTGCTGCGCGCGCTGGCCGCCACGCCGGATCCCGATGCACTGGCCGCGTTGATCGACGCTTCGCGCGATCAGGTCACAGCCATCGCCCTGTGGGCCATCGAAGGCCTTTCCGCGTTGCGCGATCCCGCAGGCATCGAGGCCGCGTCTCGATTCGCGCAGCGCTTCGAAGGCCTGGCGCTGAATCAACGCATTCCCGCCGGTCTTGGAAGTGCCGACGACGTGCGCGTCCTCGTCGCGCGCGCGCGGGCTCGCATGGGCGATGCCGAGGGCGGCGAACAGTTGCTCGGACTGTTGTGGAGCCGCGAACCCGCGGCTCGCGCGAGCGCCGAAGCTTCGCTCGCCGAGATCTATGGAACGGAGCATCCGAAGGAAGCGCCGGTCGCCGTCAGTGCGCGCTTCGCGCTCGCGGGCTTGCCCGACGCGCGGGCGCGCGAACTCGATGCGATGCAAAGTGCCTGGGAAACACAGGTGTCCGCCGCGGAAGGGCTCGGCGCTCGAGCAAAGACGACGCCCGATCGGCTCGCCGCGCTCGCCGCGTATGATCGCGCCGAAGCGCTGCTCGCGCCCTACGCCGCGCTCAACCCGCGCGCCTGGGCCCAGGACTTCGAACGCACGCGCCAGGGATCCGACGACATCGCGGGAGTGCTGGCCAAGGACGCCGCGTGGATCGATTCGAGCGTCTGGTGGAACCTGCTCTCGCCTACGGAGCGCAGCGGCTGGAACTTCTCCGCAATCGGAGCGAAGAAGGCACAGTTCGGCGCGGACGGATTGTCGCTTGAATTCGCGCCCGATACCTCACTGCCCAGCGATTGGGACGCGACGTTCACGTTGGTCTTCGGCGCGCGCGAGGCATGGAGAGATTACGAGGTCGAAATGGAAGTGACGGTCGATTCCGGCGCGCTGCTCTTGCTCGATCGCTGCGATTTCGTAGGAAACGGCAGCGCGAGCGCCGTGCTGTTCACGAACGGCAACGCCCCCACCGACATTGGTTCCGCCATGGGACTCGTCGAGCCGGGCAAGTCCGTGCTGCTGCGCCAGCGAGTGATCGGCGGAAGCGTGGTTCGCCACACCGAAGGCGGGATCGATGGAGCCGCCATCACGACCGAGATTCCGCCCCAAGCGCGTATCGGAGGCATCGGCCTCACGATTCCCGCCGGAACCAAGCTTCGGATCACGTCGCTGCGCGTGCGACCGCTGCGCGTCGATGCCGTCGCGCTGTCGAAGTAGGCGCGACCGCGAATCGGACAGTACGGTGCTTGGCACGATTTTTCCCCATTCGCGTCAGGCACCGTACTGTCCGATTCGCAGCATCATGAAACTTCGAGTTGCAGCTGTCGCGCTTTGCGCATCGATTCTTTGCGCATGCGACGGGCGCACCCCGCCGCACACGGCGCCGCGGCACGTGATCTTGATCTCGATCGACACGCTGCGCGCGGATCATCTTGGCGCGTACGGCGCGACGAAGGGCGCGACGCCGTTTCTCGATTCGCTGGCCAAGGAAGGCGTGCTGTTCGAAGAGCACATGTCCAACTCGAACAACACGCTCTCGTCGCATGCCTCGATCCTGAGCGGGCTCGTGCCGCTGGCCCATGGCGCGCGCGACGGCGGGTCGCCGCAAACGCGTTTTCCGCTCTTGAGCGAAGTCGACACGCTCGCTGAGCGCATGCAGGACGGCGGTTACACGACCGCGGCGTTCACGGCGCATCCGGCGTGGCTCGGACGCAGCTTCGGGCTCGATCAAGGCTTCGAGCACCTGGAATCGGAGTGGTGGGACGCGCGCGTCGAGTCGAAGGCTTTCCTGCGCTGGCTCGACGGCGAGGCGCCGGCGCATCTCTTCGCGTTCCTGCACTTCTACGATGTGCATTCCGACATGGCCGGGCCGGGGGTGAGCTTGCCCTATCAGTCGGATGC